>NZ_OX419520.1 GCF_948472415.1 Kitasatospora fiedleri
CGGCGTCAAGATCGTGATCGAGAACTGCGTGATGGAGGGCTGGCACCCCGACGGCTACCCCGGCAACTCGCCTACTCGCCCGAGCTGTGGGAGTGGATGTTCTCCCTCGGCCTCTACCTCAACTACGACCCCTCGCACCTGGTCTGGCTGGGCATCGACCGATCGCCGCCCTGCGGCCGTACGTCGACCGGGTCGCCCACGCCCAGGCCAAGGACGTCCAGCTCGACCCGGCCGCCCGCGACCGCTACGGCTGGCCGGCCGGGCCGTCGCCCGCACCGACCCCTGGGACACCCGGCTGGTGGCGCTACCGGGTGCCCGGCCTCGGCCAGGTCGACTGGCGCCGCGTCGTCGACACCCTGTACGAGGGCGGCTTCGACGGCGTGCTCTCCGTCGAGCACGAGGACCCCGTCTGGTCCGGCGACCGCCACCGCACCGAGAACGGCCTGAAGATCGCCCACCGCACCCTCGCCCCGCTGCTGGTCGGCTGAACCGCCCGCCCCGCACGGAAAACCACCCCCACCCCGCCGCCGGCCGGTGCGCGCCGCCCCCTGCCCGCACCGGCCGGCCCGCCTCCCCAGGAGCGCACCACCGTGGACATCACCAACGTCCAGCACAGTCCGATGGGCGCACACGCCTCCTTCACCCTCGGACACCCCGGCCCGCACGGCGGCCTCGGCCTCGGCCTGGCCGGACCGGCCGGGCAGAACGTCTACATCGCCGTCGAGGAGGCCCCCGCAGCGGCACCTACCGCGGGCTGCCGTTCTTCGCCGTCGACCAGGACGACCAGCTCGCCCGCTTCCAGGGCGGCGAGGAGGGCCGCCCCCCGGCACCCGCCGGGCCGCTGACCGCGCTGGCCGCCGACCAGGTCCGGCGGACCTTCGACCCGGTGACCGACCGCTGGACGGCCGGACCGCTGGACTTCGCCGTCCACTCGCCGCTCGGCGCGCTGCCCGAACCGGGCACCGCCCCGGAACCCGGGCGGCCCCGGACGAGGCACTGCGCCGCGCCGTCCTGCCCGCCGTGCTGGCCGAGTTCACCGTCGACAACACCGGCGGCACCGGCCCGCTGCGCGCCTTCGTCGGCTACGCGGGCTCCGACCCGTACGCGGGCATGCGCGTCATCGAGGGCCCCGGCTTCACCGGGATCGGCGAGGGCACCAGGACCGCGATCGTCACCGACGCCCCCGGGGCCCGCACCGCGATCGGCTTCGACATCCCGTTCATCCTCGGCGACGACCGCCGCCCGGGCGACGGCTTCGGCCTCGGCCAGACCGGCCTGCTGGTCTTCGAGGTGCCGCCGGGCGAACGCCGCACCCACCGGCTCGCCCTGTGCTTCCACACCGCCGAGTACCTGACCGCCCCCGAGCGCTGCCGCTACCTCTACAACCGCTACTACCCGACCTGGAGGCGGTCGCCACCACCGCCCTGGCGGAGTTCGACCCGCTGCTCGCCGACTGGCGGCGGGCCCGCGACGAACTCGGCACGGCCGCGCTGAGCGAGGACCGCGCGTTCATGCTGGCGCTCGCGATCCGCAGCTACTACGGCAGCACCGAACTGCTGGAGGACGCCGACGGCCGCCCCGTCTGGGTCGTCAACGAGGGCGAGTTCCGGATGATGAACACCCTCGACCTCACCGTCGACCACTCCTTCTTCGAGGCCCGCCAGCACCCTGGACGCTGCGCAACGTGCTGGAGCGCCACCTCGCCCTACAGCTACACCGACCGCTACGGGATCAGCTTCACCCACGACATGGGAGTCGCCAACGTCTGGTCCCCGCACGGCCACTCCTCCTACGAGCGGCCCGGCCTGTCCGACTGCTTCTCGTACATGACGGGCGAGCAACTGCTCAACTGGGTGCTGGCCGCCGCCGTCTACACCGCCGCCACCGCGCGACACCGCCTGGCGCGCCGCCCACGCCCCCACGCTGCGCGCCTGCCTGGACAGCATGCTGGCCCGCGACCGGGCGCGGACGGCGTCCAGACCGTGGACTCCGACCTGGTGGCCGGCGGCGCGGAGATCACCACTACGACAGCCTCGACACCTCGCTCGGCCAGGCCCGCTCCAGCAGCTACCTGGCCGTCAAGGGCTGGGCCGCCTACCGCTGGCTGGAGCGCGCCCTGCACGACCTCGGCGACCCGGACGCGGCGGCGGAGGCGGACCTGCGCGCCGGACGCGCCGTCAAGGCCCTGCTGGAGTCCGTCGGCCCGGACGGCACGGTGCCGGCCCTGCTCGACGAACCGGACGGCGCCCGGATCATCCCGGTCGTCGAAGGACTCGCGCTGGCCCACCTCACCGGCACCGACGTGCACGGCGAACCGGAGCTCACCGCCGCGCTCCGCGGCCACCTGCTGGCCGTGCTCGGCTCCGGCCGGTGCCGGTTCCCGGACGGCGGCTGGAAGCTCTCCGAGACCAGCGACAACTCCTGGCTGTCGAAGACGTACCTCTGCCAGTACGTCGCCCGCGAGCTGCTGGCCGTCCCCGACGACGCCGAGATGGCCGCCGCCGACCGCGCGCACGCCGACTGGCTGCGCCACCCCACCGAGTCCCGCTGGTCCTGGAGCGACCAGATGATCAGCGGCGTCGCCGCGGGCAGCCGCTACTACCCGCGCGGCGTCACCGCCGTCACCTGGCTGCTGGAGGCCGGCACCCGCTGAGGCGGCGCCAGGAGCACACCATCGTCCATGCGGCCGTGCCCATTCGTCATGGGAACGCGTGCGGGACCGGGCCATCCTGGTGGTCGACCGAGCGGGCAGGCCCGGTCGCGGTGCCCCACCACCACCGCCGCCGCCCCGCCCGCGTCACCCCCACCCCACGGACCCATGGAGCCACCGTGAACCTCCTGCACCGCTTCGCCCGCACCCGCCGCGGCGCCGCCACCGCCGTCCTGGCCGCCGCCCTGCTGACCGGCGTGGCCGCCGCCCCCGCCCAGGCCGCCACCGTGCAGAACTGCAACGTCGAGGGCGCGATCATGTACGGCAAGTACTACGCGCACAACAGCCAGTGGGGCAACACCTACAACGGCTGGGGCTACGGCAGCCAGTGCGTGTCGCACTCGGACACCGAGCTCGGCAACAACTGGTACTCCAGCTTCACCTGGTCCAACAACGGCAACATCTCCGACGACGAGTGGCACATCAAGGCGTGGCCGTCCGTGGTCAGCGGCTGGCAGTGGGGCTACGCCAACCCCGACCACGGCGGCTTCCCGGTGCGCCTCGGCGACGAGCACTCGGTCGTCACCAACTGGGACTTCGAGGTCCACGCCGACAACTGGAAGGGCGACTCGATCTACGACCTGTGGGTCGACCCCTCGCAGAACCCGAGCAGCCAGCCGCAGAACGAGGTGATGGTCTTCCTCAACTACAGCGACGGCGCCATCCCGAGCTCCGCGGACAAGGTCGGCAACGTCTGGTCAACGGCGCCAACTGGGACGTCTACCGCAGCTACGGCTCCTGGCAGGTCATCAGCTACGTGCGCACCGACCAGACCTGGAGCGTGTCCGGCCTGAACCTGCGCGACTTCCTGGACCACTCCCAGGGCGCCGGCTGGCTCGACCCCAACCTCTACCTGGTCAGCGTCCAGGCCGGCCACGAGATCTGGCACGGCTCGGGCACCACGCACACCTGGAACTACAGCGTCGACGTCTCCTGACGCGCGACCGCCGTCGGCCGCCGTCCCTCCCGGGTCTCCGGGAGGGACGGCGGCCTCGTGCCGTCCGCGGTGCGCCCGGCGCTCAGATGCCGGTCAGCCGGACCAGCGCCCGCACCGCCGGGCTGTCGCAGCGCCGCGCGGCGGCCTCCGGGGTGCGGCGGAAGACCTGCGGCGCCAGGCCGTGGGTGGCCCGGAAGCGGCGCGAGAAGTGCAGCGGATCGGCGAAGCCGCAGGCGCGGGCGACCTGCGAGACGTTCAACTCGCCCGCGGCGAGCAGCCGTTCGGCGTGCGCCAGCCGCACCTGTTCGAGCGCCGTGACCGCGCCGACGCCGAAGTGCGCCTGGAACATCCGGGCGAAGTGCCCCGCGAGACGGCGGCGGCATCGGCCAGCTCCACCAGGGTCAGCGGGCGCGGCCCCTCCCGCCAGACGTCCCGGACGTACCGCAGCGCGGCCGCCAGCTCCGGTCTGGCGGGTTCGGCGGGCTCCTTCCGGAGGAGCGGGCCGGAGCCGGCGGCCGGCCCGCCCGCGGGGCGCGGTGCGGGCGCACCGCCGCCGGACTCGGCCGGCAGCCGGTTCGGCGGACAGCCCTCCAGCAGCACGGACAGCACCATCCACAGGGACTGCGCGGCCAGCTCCCGCCAGCGCTCCGGGCGCGCGGTCCCCAGCCACAGCAGGTACTCCAGCAGCACCGGCGACGGGTCGGGGGAGCGCGGCACCCGCACCCACGGCTGGGCCTGCTCCGGCGGGCTGCCGGGCCAGCAGAACTCCGCCTCGCCGAGCGCGGTGGACGCCGCCGCCGCCTCGATCCAGTCGGACCGGTGCGGCGGCACCAGGGCGATCGCGCCCGGCGGCAGCAGCGGCCGCCAGCCCGGCACCGCCGCCCGCCGCTCCCCGCCGGCCCGCGGCGGGGGCGGGGCGCCGAGCGACCAGACCAGCCGCCAGACCCGTTCGGCGCCCGGGTGGCGCTGGGCGGCCCCCGGGCCCGCCCGGCCGTCGTCCGCCACCCGGGCCTGGAGCGCGCCGGGCGGCCGGAGTTCGCGCGGTTCGGCGCGTCCGCGGCCGGGGTACGGGTGCGCCCCGGCCCGGCCGGTCCGACCGGGGCGGAGCTGGCCGGGGACCGTTCCGCGGCCCCGGGCGGGCCGGACGGTGGGGGCGGAGCGGAGCACCGGCAGCGCCACCGCCTGCACGGCGGCGGCGTAGCGGGCCGGGGTGGCGGCGAGGGTCGCGGCGGGGGTCGCTGCGGGGGTCGTGAACACGCGGTACCTCCCAGGGGCCCGTGACCGGGCCGCGCGGCTGCGTTCGGGAACCGCGTCCCGGCGCTGGTGCCCGGACGGGCCCGGCGCGGCCGGAACGGCGGACCGTGGGCGGATCCTAGGGCCGTCCCGGCCTGATCACCACGGAAAAGTTTCGGTAAGATTTACCGTCCGGAAGTCTAGGAGCGCCGTTTGCGGCGGTCAACATCCGCGCCGCACCGACCGCCGTCCCGGTCGCGCCTCGCTACCCTGGCAGCCCCCGCAGGGCCGCGGGCCGCCCCCACGCCGACGGCGGCGGACGCGTCCGGCGCGGGCCACAGGAGAGGAACCGCGGATCACATGACAGAGGACACGACCGGAGGCGGCAGAGGCGGACGGGTCACCCTGGCGTCCGTCGCGGCGGACGCCGGGGTATCGGTGGCGACGGTCTCCAAGGTGCTCAACGGCCGGGGGACATCTCGGCGCAGACCCGGAGCAAGGTGCAGAGCCTGCTGGTCAGCCACGGGTACCAACTGCCGGCCGGGCGCCGCCGGGTGGGCGTGGTGGACATGCTGATCGACAACATGTCCAGCTCCTGGTCGGCGGAGCTGGCCCGCGGCGCCGTCGAGGCCGCGGCGAGCACGAGGTCAGCGTGGCCATCACCACCCGCCAACTGCGCGGCGCGCCCGAATCGCGCTGGATCGACCAGGTGCTGCGCCGCGGCACCGACGGCCTGATCGTGGTGCTCGACTCGCTGACGGCCGCCGAGCGCGAACTGCTCGACGCGGGCGTGCCGTGCGTCCTGCTCGACCCGGTCGGCGAGCCGCAGCCGGGCTTCCACATGGTGGGGGCGACCAACTGGCAGGGCGGCCTCGACGCCACGCTGCACCTGGTCGAGCTCGGGCACCGCCGCATCGCCTGCCTCGGCGGTCCGCCGGAGCACTGGTGCGCCCGGGCCCGGCTCGACGGGTACTACGCGGCGCTGGCCCGCAACGGCCTGCCCGTCCGGCCCGAACTGGTGCGCACCGGGCTCTTCCAGGAGGAGTCCGGGTACCGCCTGATGGGCGAGCTGCTGGAGCTGCCCGACCCCCCGACCGCGGTGTTCGCCTGCGACGACGTGCTCGCCATGGGCGCCATCAAGGCCGCCGCCGAGCACGGACTCGCGGTGCCCGGAGGGCTCAGCGTGGTCGGCTTCGACGACGTGCCGTTCACGCAGTGGACGGCCCGCCGCTGACCACGGTGCGCCAGCCGCTGGCCGCGATGGCCAGCACGGCGGTGCGCATCCTGATGCAGCAGCGCGACCGGGGGCCCGAGGAGCCGCAGCGCCTGGAGATGGCGACCACCCTGATCGTCCGGGGAGCACCGCGCCGCCCGTCCGCTGACCGCCCCCGACCAGGGGAGGGCCGCCGCGGCACTGCTGCGGGAGCCCTCCCCGGCATGGACGTTCGTGCCCTCCCCGGCACGATTCACCACCCTCGGGGCCCGCCCCGGACCCGAGTTTTCGGAAACCCGCCGAAAATTCTGTGGAACACCTTGACAGGCGGGGGTGCTGGGGCGGAGCCTCACTGCGGTCGGGATCACCGCCCTGACCGGCGGACGGTCGACGGAGCCCAGGCTCCCCCGGCACCCGCCACGCCCCCACCCACCCGCAGACCGCTTTCGGCCTGGAGCCGAAACCGGGCCGGTGCCCGCCGCAGGCACCGGTCCGGCCCGTCCCGCACCGCCGGGCACCGGTCCTGCGCACCCACGCCGAGCCACGGCAGCGCCCGTCGCCACCGGCAGGGAAGGAACGACGATGTCCGTAGAACCGGTCGCGAGGGAACGCCCCCCCGCCCGCCCCGCCCCGAAGGCCCGCCCGGCCGGATCGCTGCGCACCCGCATGTGGCGGGCCCGCTCGATGTACCTGATGATGCTGCCCGGCCTGCTCTTCTTCGTGGTCTTCTGCTACGTGCCGCTGCTGGGCAACGTCGCCGCCTTCCAGGACTACTCGCCCTACCTCGGCTTCTCGGGCAGCGAGTGGGTCGGCCTCCACAACTTCGCCGTGATGTTCGACGACCCCCAGCTGGTCACCGCCGCGAAGAACACCGTGGTGCTGAGCTTCCTCCAGATCGTCTTCGCCTTCCCGGCGCCGATCGCGCTGGCGATCCTGCTGAACAGCGTGATGAGCGACCGGATCAAGCGCTGGGTGCAGGCCGTGGTCTACCTGCCGCACTTCGTCAGCTGGGTGATCGTCATCGCCATCTGGCAGCAACTGCTCGGCGGCGACGGACTGCTCACCAACCTGGTCTCCGACCACGGCACCCAGTCGGTGGCGATCATGAGCGACCCGCACTGGTTCAAGTCCCTGATCACCGCCCAGGTGATCTGGAAGGACACCGGCTGGAACACCATCATCTTCCTGGCCGCCATCACCCGGATCGACTCCCAGCTCTACGAGTCGGCCGCGGTGGACGGCGCCGGACCGTGGCGGCGGATCTGGCACGTGACCCTGCCCGGCATGCGCGGCGTGCTGGTGCTGATGCTGATCCTGCGGCTGGGCAACGTGCTGACCGTCGGCTTCGAGCAGATCCTGCTCCAGCAGCACACCGTCGGCATGGAGACCGCGCAGGTCCTGGACACCTTCGTCTACACCCGCGGCGTGGTCGGCGGGGACTGGGGGCTGGCCACCGCGGCCGGCCTGTTGAAGGGCGTGATCGCCACGGCCCTGGTCGTCACCGCCAACAAGCTCGTCAAGCGCACCGGTTCGGAAGGGGCATTCTGATGGCCGACACCACCACCCGGCCGCGACCCCGCACCGTGACCCTCCCGGCCGACGCCGGCCGCCCGCGTCCGGCCCGGCCCCGCTCCGCCCGGCCGGTGTGGGCCGAACGCCCCTCCCGGGCCGGCACGGCGGCCAAGGGCGTCGTCCTCGCACTGATCTGCCTGGTCGTCCTCTACCCGATGGTCTACATCCTGGCCGTCAGCCTCAGCGACCAGAACGACCTGGCCGGCAGCGGCCTGCTGCTGTGGCCCAAGCACTGGTCGCTGGAGTCCTACCGGACCATCCTGGAGGGCGGCCTGGTCACCCGGGCGCTGGTGGTCAGCGTCCTGGTCACCGTCGTCGGCACCGCGCTGTCCATGGTGCTGACCGTCCTCACCGCGTACTCGCTCACCCGCACCCGCGAGGTGCCCGGATCGCGCTTCGTCCTGTGGCTGGTGCTCGGCACCATGCTGTTCAGCGCCGGGATCATCCCCAACTTCCTGATGGTCAAGCAGGTCGGGCTGCTGAACAGCTACTGGGCGCTGATCGTCCCGGGCGCGATCAACGCCTTCAACCTGGTGGTCGTCCGCAACGCCTTCATGGAACTGCCCGCCGAACTCCTCGACTCGGCGCGGATCGACGGCGCCGGCGAGTGGCAGATCCTCTGGCGGGTCGTGCTGCCACTCTCCAAGGCCGTGCTCGCCGTGGTCGCGCTGTTCTACGCGGTCGCCCTGTGGAGCGACTTCTTCAGCGCGATGATCTACCTCAACGACACCACGAAGTGGCCGATCCAACTGGTCCTGCGGCAGTACGTGCTGGAGGGGCAGTCGATGGCCCAGCTCGCCCCGAACCCCAACCGCCCGATGCCGCAGCCGCAGACCCTGCAGATGGCCGTCACCGTGGCGGCGACCCTGCCGATCCTGATCGTCTACCCCTTCGTGCAGCGGTTCTTCACCAAGGGCATCCTGGTCGGCGCGATCAAGGGCTGAGCCCCGCCGACCCGCCCCCCGCGCACCCCTCCCGCGCACCCCTTCCACCCCGGACGCCGCCCGCCGCGGCGCGGTCAGCCGTGCGCCGACCGCGCCCGGGCGCCCCACCCCACCCTCAGCCGGACCCCGGAAAGGCCCCGCCATGAGACAGCCGAACACCTCCCCCTGAACGCCCTGGCCTCCCGCCGCACCCTGCTCACCGGCGCCCTCGGCCTCGGCGCCGGACTCACCCTCGCCGCCTGCGGCAGCGGGGGCGGCGGGGGCGGGAGCCACACCCCCGGCGCGGCCTTCCGCACCCCCCAGGCCGGCCCGGTCCCCTCCCCGCTGCCCGGCGAGCACCGCGACCCGATCCACGGCGTCCCGCCGCCTACGACCGCTACCCGTCCGCCGCCGAGCAGTTCGCCTCCGTCGCCAAGGCGCCCGGCAGCGGCGGCACCATGACCGCCCTGATGCAGCTGGCCACCACGCCGGCCCCCGGCCGCGGCGACAACCGCTGGTGGCAGGAGCTGGAGAAGCGCCTCAACCTCACCTGGCAGCCCACCCTGGTCGGCGGCTCCGACATCGGCGACCGCGCCCAGACCATCATCGCCAGCGGCGACATGCCCGACCTGTTCAACGTCAACCACTACTTCTCCCCGGCCATCGACCGCAGCGTCAAGCAGGGCGCCTTCACCGAACTCTCCGACTACGTCGGCGGATCGGCGATCCTCGACTACCCGAACCTGGCCCGGCTGCCCGACTGGGCGTGGCGCAACAGCTCCATCGACGGCGGCATCTTCGGCGTGCCCCGGCCCACCCCACTGGTCAACAACGTGGCGTTCTACCGCGAGGACTGGCGCAAGAAGCTCGGCCTCGGCATGCCGCGCAACGCCGACGAGGTGTACGCCCTGCTCACCGCGTTCACCAAGTCCGCCCCGGCCGGCGACGGCGTCAAGACCTGGGGCCTGTCCGACCTCAACAGCGGCTTCTTCGCCGCCATGCACCGCGTCCCGTCCACCTGGCGCCTCAACCCGGACGGCACGCTGACCAAGGACCACGAGACCGACGAGTGGGAGGCGATGCTCGCCTACATGCGCAAGCTGTGGGTCGGCGGCGCCTTCCACCCCGACGCCCCCACCATGCCCTGGGACCAGCAGCGCCAGCTCTTCCTCAACGGCTCGATCGGCATGCACGCCGAGGGCTTCAACGGCATGGTCGCCGTCGGCGGCGACCTCGGCGTCATCCAGCGCAACAGCCCCGGCGCCGACCTCCAGCCGATGCTGCCGCCCGGCTTCGACGGCGGCAAGCCGCTCATCGCCCAGGACACCGGCTACTGGGGGTACTACAGCATCCCCGCCAAGCTGCGCGGCAACAAGGACAAGGTCCGCGAGGTCCTGCGGGTCTGCGACTACTTCGCCGCGCCGTTCGGCAGCAGCGAGTACACCTTCGTCAACTACGGCATCGCCGACCACCACTTCACCTACGGCCAGGACGGCTCCCCGGTACCCACCACCAACGCCGCCCGGCTCTCCGAACTCAGCATGGCGTACATGTGCCAGCCGTCCGAGCTGAACTTCTTCTTCGCCGGACAGCCCGCCCAGGTCGCCCAGGGCGCCCAGACCTTCCTGCACGACGCGATGCCCGTCAGCGCGCCCAACCCGGTCGTCAACCTGTACTCGGAGACCGCGATCTCCAAGACGCCGGTGCTCAAGCAGCTCATCGACGACCTGATGGTCGCCGTCGTCACCGGCCGCAAGCCGATCAGCGCCCTCGCCGAGGCCCGCCAGTCCTGGAAGAGCCAGGGCGGCGACCAGATGCGCGCCGAGTACGAGAAGGCACTGGCGAAGAAGAACTGACCGCCCGGCCCGTCCGCACAACCCCCCATGGAGTCACCGTGACCATCAGCATCGGCGTCGTCGGAGCCGGGCAGTTCGCCCGCGCGTTCATCCCGCTCTTCCAGGCCCATCCCGGCGTCCACGACGTCCGCCTGACCGAGGCCGTCCCCGAGCGGCTGGAGCGCGAGGCGGCCCGGCACGGCATCGCCACCACCTACGCCTCCTTCGAGGAGATGCTCGCCTCCGACGTCGACGCCGTCGCGATCTTCACCCAGCGCTGGACCCACGGCCCGCTCGTGGTCCAGGCCCTGGAAGCCGGCAAGCACGTCTACTCGTCCGTCCCGATGGCCGTCTCCGAGGAGGAGATCGCCGCCATCGTCGAGGCGGTCGCCCGCACCGGCCTCACCTACATGATGGGCGAGACCAGCTACTACAACCCGGCCGCCGTGTACTGCCGCGCGCGGCACGCGGAGGGCGCGTTCGGCGAGATCTTCTACGCCGAGGGCGACTACGTCCACGACATGGACCTGGGCTTCTACGACGCCTACAAGTTCAGCGGCGGCGACGGGTGGAAGGCGGACGCCAGCTTCCCGCCCATGCACTACCCCACCCACGCCCTCGGCGGGGTGCTCGCCGTCACCGGCTCGCACGTCACCCACGTCTCCTGCCTGGGCGTCACCGACACCCGCGGCGACGGGGTCTTCGACCGCGCGGTCAGCCGCTGGGGCAACGACTTCTCCAACGCCACCGCGCTGTTCCGCACCGCCGACGGCGGCGCGGTGCGCACCAACGAGATGCGCCGCGTCGGCTACCCGTCGCCGCTGCGCGAGTCCAGGTTCCGGTTCTTCGGCACCGAGGGCAGCTTCGAGCAGCTCGCCACCACCACCCTGTGGCAGGACCGCGAGAAGGCCGAGGACGTCGAGGAGCTGATGCGCACCGTCCCCACCGCCCGGCTCGACGACGAGGCGCTGGCCGACATCGACCCCTCGCTGCGCGACGCCTTCGTCAGCGGCTTCGCCCCGGTGCACGACCTGAGCCGGCTGCCCGCCGAGTTCACCGGGCAGCCCAACGGTCACGAGGGCTCGCACCAGTTCCTCGCCGACGACTTCGTCACCGCCTGCCTGACCGGCGACCTGCCGCCGGTCAACGCCTGGACCGCCGCTCGCTACACCCTGCCCGGGCTGGTCGCCCACCGCTCCGCGCTGGCCGGCGGCGTCCAGCTGGAGGTCCCCGACCACGGCGACGCCCCGCGCTGACCCGCCCCGTTCCGCCGTCCCGCCGACCGCTCCCCAGGCCGGCGGGACGGCCGCACCCCCGCCCCCGCACCGGAGGAACCGACCACCGTGACCGCAACCACCCCGCTGGCCGTCCAGCTCTACGGCCTGGACCGGGCCATGACCGCCGACCGGCGCGACACCCTGCGGCGGCTCGCCGCCATGGGCTACACCGGCGTCGAACCGTACGACGTGCTCACCGACCCGCACGGACTCCGCGCCGACCTGGACGAGTTCGGCCTGCGGGCGTGCAGCGCGCACGCCTGGATCACCGGCGAGCAGCAGGCCGAGATCCTGGCGGCGCTGGCCGTGGTCGGAACCGACACCGTGGTCCTGCCCTACGCCGCCCCGAGCGGCTGGCCGACCGCGACGCGGTCGCCGCCCTCGCGGACGAACTCAACGCCGCCGTCCGGGCCGCCGCCGAGCACGGCATCCGGGTCGGCTACCACAACCACGAGTTCGAACTCGCCACGCTCCTCGACGGCGTCCCCGCCCTGGAGGTGCTGGCCGACCTGCTGGACCCGGCCGCCGTCCTGGAGGTCGACACCTACTGGGCGGCCGCCGGCGGGCAGGACGTCCCCGCGCTGCTGGGCCGGCTCGGCGACCGGGTCCGCCTGCTGCACGTCAAGGACGGCCCGATCACCGTCGACCGCGAGCAGCCCAACACCGCGGTCGGCGCCGGCCGGATGCCCGTCCCGGCGGTCCTCGCGGCCGCCCCGCCGCCGAATGGCACATCGTCGAACTCGACCAGTGCGCCGGCGACCCGTTCGACGCCATGGCGCAGAGCCACGACTACCTCACCACGGAGGGCGTGCGATGACCCCGGCGCACCGGCACCGCACCGGTCCGATGGGCGTCGCCGTCATCGGCTGCGGCACCATCAGCGACCAGTACCTGACCAACCTGACCGCCTTCCCCGACCTGCGGGTGCTGGTCTGCGCGGACCTCGACCCGGAACGCGCCCGCGCCCAGGCCGAGGCGTACGGCGTCCCCGGGTGGGGCGGCCCCGCCGAGGCGCTCGCCCACCCGGACGTCGAACTGGTCGTCAACCTGACCGTCCCCGCCGCGCACGCCGAGGTCGGCCTGGCCGCCGTCGCGGCGGGCAAGCACGTGTGGAACGAGAAGCCGCTGACCGCGGACGCGGCCGGCGCCCGGGAACTGCTCAAGGCGGCCGAGGCCGCGGGCGTGCGGGTCGGCGGGGCACCGGACACCTTCCTCGGCGCGGGCCTGCAGAGCGCGCTGCGGCTGATCCGCTCCGGCGCGATCGGCACGCCGCTGACCGCGCTCAGCCTGATGCAGATCCCCGGCCCCGAGTCCTGGCACCCGGGCCCCGAGTTCCTCTACCGCGCGGGCGGCGGGCCGCTGTTCGACATGGGCCCCTACTACCTGACCGCCCTGGTCGCGGCCCTCGGCCCGGTCCGCCGGGTCAGCGCCGTCGGCTCCCGCTCCCGCGACCGCCGCACGATCGGCTCCGGCCCCCGGGCGGGCACCGAGTTCGAGGTCACCGTGCCGACCCACGTCTCGGCGCTGCTGGAGTTCGCGGGCGGCGGCTCGGCCACCGCGGTCTTCAGCTTCGAGTCCCCGCAGCTGCGGCTCGGGTTCGTCGAGGTCACCGGCACCGACGCCACCCTCGTCCTGCCCGACCCCAACCACTTCGACGGCCCCGCGCGGATCGAGGACGGCGGCCCCACCCGCGAGGTCGCGGCCACCGGCACCACGGCGGGCCGCGGCATCGGCGTCCTGGACCTGGCCCGCGCGATCCGCTCCGGCGAGCCGCACCGGGCGACCGGCGAACTCGCCCTGCACGTCCTCGCCGTCATGGAGGCGATCGAGGCCGCCGCGGCCGCCGGCGCACCCGTCGAGGTGGCGGGGGGCGCTCCGTCGCCGCAGGCCCTCCCGAGGACTGGGACCCGTACGCGGCCACCCTGGCCCCCTGACACGACCCCGCCCCGACGGCCGTGGCCGGTACCGACCGAACGTCGGTACCGGCCACGGCCGTTGCGGGAGCGGGGAACGTCAGTCGACCGCGCCGTTGACGGTCGCCTTCGCGATCGCGATGTCCGGGACGTGGTACGCCTGGAGGATCTTCTGGTAGGAGCCGTCGTCCATCAGGGACTGCAGCGCGCCCTGGATCGCCTCCTTCAGGCCGGGCACGGACTTCGCCACCCCGATGCCGATCGGCGAGGCGCTGACCGGGCCGACGGCCGCGGTGCCGGCCACGGTGTCGAAGACGGCGCCGCCGTCCGCGGTGTCGGCCACGTACGCGGCGGTCACCTCGTCCAGGAAGTCGGCGCTCACCTTCCCCGAGCGCAGGGCGAGTTGGGCCTCGGAGTCCTTCCCGAAGGCCAGCACGGCGATGGCGGGCAGGCCCTTCTGCCGGCACAGCTCCTGGCGCTGCTCCAGGAGCTTCTGGTGGTTGGTGCCGGACTGGACGGAGACGCTCTTGCCGCAGACGTCGGTGACGGCCGCGATGTGCTCGGGGTTGCCCTTCTTCACCAGCCAGCCGGGCCCCGCGTTGACGTAGTCGACGAAGTCGACGGCCTGCTGGCGCTCCTTCTTGTCGGTCATCGCCGACATCACCGCGTCGAACTTGCCGGCCTGGACCGCCGGCAGCAGGCCGTCGAACTTCTGCGCGGTGAACTCGAAGCGGACGCCGAGCCGGGCACCGACGGCCTGTCCGAGGTCGTAGTCGATGCCGGTCATCTCCTGGCTGCCCTCGGAGACGTACATCTCGAACGGCGGGTAGGGGACGTCGGTGGCGACCCGGACCTTCCCGGCCTTCCGGACCGCCTCGGGCAGCGCCCCGGCCAGCTTCGCGTCGGCGTTGATCGTGACGCCCTTGACCGTGACGGCGGCCGCCGTCGTCGTCGGGGCCGGTGCCGGACCGGAGCTCGAACAGGCGGTCAGCGCCAGCGCGCAGACGGTCGCCGCGGTGGCGGCCGGGAGCACCCGGCGGGTCGGGGAGAGGGGCATGGCGGACGTTCCTCCGGGGTCGGGCGGCGGGGAAGACGGGCGGACGGGCGGACGGGCGGGCGGACGGGCGGGCGGCGCCTGGGTGCGCCGCCCGCCCGGTGCGGTGGGGGTCAGCGGTGGGGTCGGCGGTGGGGGTCAGTAGACGTACAGGTGGGTGGTCAGGTTGACGAAGGAGATCGCGCTGCCGCTCTTCCACGCCTTGTAGCCGGTGCCCTTGGTGAGGTCGGCCTCGAAGGTCGGGCCGCTCTCGTAGCTGATGCCGTACTGGGTGGTGCTGCGGCCGGCGCCGACCAGTTCCTTGGCCATCTTGACCATCTGGTAGGCGTGGTCGGTGGAGGAGTTCGGGGAGGAGAAGACGTCGCTCCAGCGGCTGCCGACCGTCCCGCTGGTGGGGGCGTAGGCGGGCTTGGTGGAGGTGGCGGTCCAGGTGGCGGGGTTGTAGGTGTCGCCGCTGGTCAGGTAGCTCCACTTGACGCCGTCGACCGACCAGTAGCCGCTGTGGGTGCCGACGGTGTCGCCGCGCAGGTCGAGGACCGAGACGCCGTTGGTGCCGACCACGGCGTCCGACTCGTTCGCGGTGCCGGGGTTGGTGACGACCAGGGCGGTGTCCTCGTCGATGCCGAAGGCGCGGGTGTGGCCGGTGGCGGCGGCGAGGCGCACGATGCGGCCCTCGCGGCCGCGGGCGGCGAAGTGGGTGTCGATCAGGCCGGAGGTGAAGAAGTTGAAGCCGCCCTCGGGCCGGTAGGTGAGGTCGTCGGGGTGGCTGTCGCTGATGGTGGTGTACGGGCCGTAGCGCAGGGCGTCCCAGCTCTCGCCGCCGGTGACCATGTCGCGGCCGTTGGCGATGGCGGTGCCGGCGCTGGTGCCCATGATCGCCGCGCCGGCGGCGAACTTGGCGCGGATCGCGGCCAGCGCGGGGGAGTCGCTGTTGTCGCTCTTCATCAGGGTGGTGACCAGGCGGCTCTGGTCGCCGCCGCCGAAGAAGAAGCCGGTCATCGAGTTGATCTGGTTGATGACGCTCTGGCTGGCGTTGTTGGAGATGTGGTCCAGGTCGATCGGAATCCACTGGGCGTCGGCCGCGCCGTAGCTGTTCTTCAGCAGGCCGGTGTAGTAGGCGCCGTTGCAGACGGAGTTGGAGCAGGTGGCCGGGTCGTTGGCGTCCGGGTCGTCGGCGGGGACGACGGAGGCGGCGGTGATCACGCCGATCCGCGCCGCGGAGCCGCCGGACTTGGCGACGAAGGTGCCGTAGACGGCGCTGTTGGTGTCGGCGATGGCGCCGCCGCCCAGGATCAGCGCGCCGGGGCCGGTGGCGGCGTGCGCCGCGCCGACGGGCGTGAGGGCGCCGAGCGCCGCGGTGAGGGCGGTGGCGACGGCGAGGGCGGAGGTGCGGCGAGCGGTGGAGGTGCGGCGAGCGGTGGAGGGCACTGGCTGCTCCGTGGGGGAGGGCCCGGACGCGGTGGGGCTCCGGGCAGCGGGGCCCGGGCGTCGGATGCGCGCGGGCGGATGCTCGGCCGACGGGGGGTGGGGCCCGGCGAGCGATGAAACGGAACATACAGAAGCTCGACGGAGACGGATAGATGTAATGGACGGTTCGCCGGAGGTTTTACACGGACGTGCCATTGTGGTCTGGTCCACTGCCCGTAAGGCCGCCGTTATCCATTCGTATCCGCCATTACATCTAGCGCTGCAACTGACTGATCTGTAACGTCTGCGGAGCCTGCTTCGGCACCCCTGAAAGGTCCCCCATGCTTCGCTCCGCCCTGCGCAGAACCGCCCTGCCCGCCGTCCTGCTCACCGCCGCCCTCGCCGCCACCGCGTGCGGCAGCTCCACCGCCCCGGCCGCCACCGGCGCCTCCGCCGCGGCCCCCGTGACCGTCGCGGGCGTCAGCATCACCCCGGACCAGGCCCTGCACGACGCGCTCCCCGACGCGGTCAAGAAGTCCGGCAAGGTCCGGGTCGCCACCGACGTCCCCTACCCCCGTTCGAGATGTACGTCTCCGAGGGCAGCCAGGAGATGACCGGACTCGACTACGACCTCGGGCAGGCCATCGGCGCCAAGCTCGGCGTCCGCTTCGAGTTCCAGGCGCAGAAGTTCGACGGCATCGTCCCCGCCCTCCAGGCCGGCAAGTACGACGCCGCGATCAGCGCCATCACCGACAACAAGGAGCGCGAGCAGGTCGTCGACTTCGTCGACTACTCGGTCTCCGGCAGCGGCATCCTGGTCGCCAAGGGCAACCCGCAGAAGATCGCCACCCTCGACGACCTGTGCGGCCACCCCGTCGCCGTGCAGACCGCCACCAACCAGCAGAAGCTGCTGGAGAAGCACCAGGACAAGTGCCGCGAGCTGGGCAAGGGCGCCGTCGACGTGCAGACCTTCCCCAAGGACTCCGACGCCCAACTTGCCCTGCGCTCCGGCAAGGTGGTCGCCGACGTCCTCACCAAGCCCGCCGCCGGCTGGACCGCCAAGACCGCCGACAGCGGCGCCGCCTTCGAGCTCGCCGACGACCCGGCCGCGCTCGGCGGCTACAACGCCTCCCCGAACGGCATCGCCGTCGCCAAGAACCTGCCGCAGCTGACCGACGCCGTGCAGAAGGCCCTCCAGTCGCTGATCGACGACGGCTCGCTCGCCAAGATCTACGACAAGTACGGCGTCGCCTCGATCGCCGTGCAGCAGGCCACCAAGAACAGCGCGGTGGACTGACATGCCCGTCACCGCACGCCCCGCCGAGGCGGCCCCCGCCCGGCCGGACGACCTGGTGGCCGTCCCGGTCCGGCACTGGGGGCGGTGGATCGCCGCCGTCGCGGCCCTGGTCGGCCTCGTCGGCCTGGTCGGCTCGCTCGCCAAGAACCCCAACCTGCACTGGGACGTCGTCGGCCACTACCTGTTCGCCGACCTGATCTTCGACGGCCTGGCCACCACCCTGTGGCTGACCGCCGCCGCGATGGCGGTCGGCCTCGGCCTGGGCACCCTGGTCGCCGTCCTGCGGCTGTCCGACAACCCCGTCCTGTACGGGCTGTCCACCGGCTTCGTCTGGCTGTTCCGCGGCACCCCGCTGCTGGTCCAGATCCTCTTCTGGGGCTACGCGGCCGCGCTCTACAAGCACCTGATGATCGGCATCCCGTTCACCACCGTCACCTTCGTCCGGTTCGACACCAACGACCTGCTCCCGGCGTCCGTCGCCGCGCTGCTCGCGCTGGGCCTGAACGAGGCCGCCTACGCCTCCGAGATCATCCGGGCCGGCATCCAGTCCGTCGACCCCGGCCAGACCGAGGCCGCCCACTCGCTGGGCATGAAGCCCGTCCTGACGATGCGCCGGATCGTGCTGCCGCAGGCCATGCGGGTCATCATCCCGCCGATGGGCAACGAGACCATCAACATGCTCAAGACCACCGCGTACGTCTCGGTGATCGCCGCGCACGACCTGATGTCCAACATCCAGGACGTCTACGCCCAGAACTACCAGGTCATCCCGATGCTGGTGGTCGCCGCCCTGTGGTACCTGGCGCTGGTCACCGTGCTCTCCGTGCCGCAGGCCTGGCTGGAGCGCCGCTACGGCCGCGGCACCGCCCGCGCCGGGCACGTCCCCCGCTGCGGCGGATGCTCACCGGCCTCCCCGGCCTGCTCCCCACCACCCGCGAACGGAAGGGCTGAACCGATGGCCCGGCCCATGGTGCACGCCGAGGGCGTGCGCAAGCACTTCGGCAGGCTGGACGTCCTCAAGGGCATCGACCTGACCGTGGAGCGCGGACAGGTCTGCTGCCTGCTCGGCCCGTCCGGCTCCGGCAAGTCCACCTTCCTGCGCTGCATCAACCACCTGGAGAAGGTCGACGGCGGACGCCTGACCGTCGACGGCGACCTGGTCGGCTACCGGCAGTCCGGCAACCGGCTGCACGAACTGCGCGAGGCCGAGGTCGCCGAACGCCGCCGCGAGATCGGCATGGTCTTCCAGCGCTTCAACCTCTTCCCGCACCTGACCGCGCTGGAGAACGTCACCGAGGCGCCGGTCCGGGTCGCCGGCGTCAACCGCGCCGACGCCCGCGCCGAGGCGCTGCGGCTGCTGGACCGGGTCGGCCTCGCCGACCGCGCCGACCACTACCCCGCCCAGCTCTCCGGCGGCCAGCAGCAGCGCGTCGCGATCGCCCGCGCGCTGGCCATGAAGCCCAAGCTGATGCTCTTCGACGAGCCGACCTCCGCCCTCGACCCCGAACTCGTCGGCGACGTCCTGG
Organism: Kitasatospora fiedleri; assembly: GCF_948472415.1. Taxonomy (NCBI): domain Bacteria; kingdom Bacillati; phylum Actinomycetota; class Actinomycetes; order Kitasatosporales; family Streptomycetaceae; genus Kitasatospora; species Kitasatospora fiedleri. The sequence continues at coordinate 18,898 of NZ_OX419520.1, forward strand.
ACGTGATGCGCGACCTGGCCGCCGACGGCATGACGATGGTCGTGGTCACCCACGAGATCGGCTTCGCCCGCGAGGTCGGCGACACCGCCGTCTTCATGGACGAGGGCGTGGTCGTCGAGGCCGGACACCCCCGCACCGTGCTGGTCGAACCGGAGCAGGAGCGCACCCGCGCCTTCCTGTCCAAGGTCCTGTGAGCGCCGCCCCCACCCGGGCCGTCCCCGACCCGCGCGCCGCGGCGCTGCTGGACGCCGCCCGGGCCGCCCTGCCCCGCTACCTCGCCGACCTGGCCGACCTGGTCGCCATCGACTCCGGCAGCCACCACCGGGACGGGGTCAACCGGGTCGCGGACTGGCTCCAGCACCGGCTGCACGGCATCGGGTTCACCACCGAGCGCCTCGCCGTCGACCCCGTCGAGGGCCGCGCGTTCGGCGACGTCCTGGTCGGCCGACTGCCCGGCACCCTGCCGGCGGCCGAGGGCGGCGCCCGGATCGTCCTGATCGGCCACATGGACACCGTCTTCGAGGACGGCACCGCCGCCGCCCGGCCGTTCCGCGCCGTCGGAACCCGGGCGTACGGGCCGGGAGTCAGCGACGACAAGGGCGGCCTGCTGGCCGGCGTCACCGCCGCCGAACTGCTGGTCCGCCACCGGCGGACCGCCTTCGCCGAACTCGTCCTGATCGCCACCCCCGACGAGGAGGTCGGCTCGCCCGCCAGCCGCCCGGTGACCGAACTGCTCTGCCGCGACGCGGACTTCGCGCTCGGCCTGGAGTGCGCCCGGGAGAACGGCGACCTGGTCGTCCAGCGCAAGGGCGTCGCCGACCTGCTCGTCACCGTCACCGGACGGGCCGCGCACGCCGGCATCGAACCCGAACGCGGCGCCAACGCCGCCCTCGCCGCCGCCCACCTGGTGGTCGCCCTCCAGGCCCTCAACGACACCTGGCCGAGCGTCACCCTGAACGTCGGCGTCGTCCGGGCCGGCACCCGGCCGAACATCGTCTGCCCCGAGGCCGAACTCCAGGTCGAGGTCAGGGCCGCCACCAGCGCCGCCCTGCGCACCGCCCTCGACGCGATCCGGGACACCGCGAGCCGCACCGCCGTCCCGGGCACCACCGCCCGGGTCGACCAGCTCGACCTCTGCCCGCCGATGGAGTTCGGCCCCGCGACCCGTGCCGTCCTCGCCCTGGCCCGCAGCGCCGCCGCCGACCTCGGCCTCACCGTGGGCGGCGCCGCCACCGGCGGCGTCGGCGACGCCAACCTCACCTCCGGCCTCGGCGTCCCCACCCTCGACGGACTCGGACCCGTCGGCGGGGCCGACCACACCCCCGAGGAGTGGCTCGACACCGCCAGCGCGCCGACCCGGATCGCCCTGCTGGCCACCCTGGTCGATTGCCTCCGGCGGGCCTGAGCCCGCACCTCCGTCCCCCTCGCACCACCGAACGGCCCGGCTCCGCCCGGGCGCCCGCGAACCGCCGCTCCCACCCCCGGCGGGCCCGCACCGGACACCGCCGGGTGCCGGTCCGGGCCCGCCGCACCCCGCGCCCGCACCGGCCCGATCGCACCTGGAGACCACGGATGAACCGCCACCTCCCCGCCCGCCCCCGCCGGGCCGCCCTCGTCCTCGCCGCGGCCCTCGCCACCGTCGCCGCGACCGCCCCGTCCGCCCTCGCCGCCCCGGCCCCCGCCGGGCACCACCCCGGCGGCACGCTGGTCCTGGTCGGCGGCGGCTCAAGGACGACAACACCGAGATCTACCAGGAGATCATCGCCAAGGCCGGCGGCGCCGGGAAGGCCCGGATCGGCGTCCTCACCGCCGCCTCCGTCCCCGAGAGCCAGGACCCCGACGCCGCCGACCCCGCCACGTGCTCCAACTCGGCCTGCAACGGCGCCTACTACGCCGACTTGCTGCGCCACCACGGTGCGGCCGACGCCCAGTGGATCCCGGTCGACCTCGACCACCTCGACGCCGCCGACTCGGACGCCGTGGTCGCCCGGGTCGAGTCCATGACCGGCTTCTTCTTCGGCGGCGGCGACCAGTACCGCTACGTCACCACCCTGCTGCACGGCGACGCCCACACCGACTCCAAGGTCCTGGCGGCCATCCGCCGCAAGCTCGCCGCCGGCGCCGTCGTCGCGGGCTCCAGCGCCGGCGCCCAGATCGCCTCCGGACCGGACATGGTCACTGGCGGCGACAGCTACCAGGCCCTGCGCGACGGCAGCGCCCCCGGCTACTTCGACGACCCCACCCGACTCGGCTACCTTCCGCGCGGCGGCTTCGGCTTCTTCGACGCCGGCCTGCTGGACACCCACACCGGCACCTACGGCCGCGAGGGCCGCGCCGTCCGGCTGGCCGCCGACACCGGCCACGACCGGGTGTTCGCCCTGGACGAGGACACCGCGATCGAGGTCGAGCACGCCGGCACCCGCGACGAGACCCTCCGGGTGCTCGGCACCCACGGCGTCACCGTCCTCGACCTGCGCCACGCCCACGCCCGTACGACCGGCGGCCGCTGGAGCGTCGAGGGCGTCCGCTACAGCTACCTCACCGACGGCGACCGGTACGCCCCGCGCACCTGGACCGTGCGGCCCGCCCCCGCCAAGGACCGCCTCAAGCCCGCCGACACCGCCCCCGTCCCCGCCAACCACGACGCGTTCTACTCGGTCGACGACCCGGACGGCACCCCCTACTCGCTCTCCGGCACCGCCCGCGCCCTCACCGCCCAGCGCACCCGGCGCACCGCCACCGCCACCACCTACGAGACCGGCCCCGCCTTCACCGTCACCCTCCAGCGCCGACCCGACACCCGGGCCTGGACGCTCGACGGCGCCACCGCCGCCTCGTTCACCGACCTCGACCTGGCGATCGCGCCCACCGCGCACTAGGCCCTGTCCGGCCGATCTTGCCGGGCGCGCGACGCCGGGCATCCCGGCTGGAAGCACCGGCGAAACACCCAAGTACACCCAGTACGAGGGAGTTCCGCCGGCACTCCCAGCCGGGCCCCCGACGCCGCGCGCTGATCCGACAAGATCGGCCGGACAGGGCCTAGGCCGCCGGCCGACATTCCCGAACAAGATCCCCGCGGCCCGGCCCTTCGCTAGGCTGCGGACCACCACAGCTCCGGACCGTCCACCCCGCCGACGCCCGGGAAAGGAACCGCGCCATGGCACCCGTCACGCTCGCCGAGGACATCCGCCAGCGCCTCGGCGACTGCAGCCCCGCCGAGCGGAAGGTCGGGCGCGTCCTGCTCGCCGGGTGGCCGGCCGCCGGCTTCGAGACGGTCGCCACCCTCGCCGAACGCGCCGACGTCAGCGCCCCCACCGTCATCCGGTTCGTCAACCGGCTCGGCTACCGCGGCTTCCCCGACTTCCAGGCCGCCCTGCGCACCGAACTCGACGAACGCCAGGCGTCACCGCTGACCCTCTACAGCACCGCGCGCCACGGCGGCACGGGCGAGGACGGCGGGCGCCCCCCGCAGCCGGGCACGGCGGGTCTGCTCGCGCACGGCCGCGAGGTGTTCACCGCGGCCGTCGACCGCACCCTGGCCGAGGTCAGCCCGCACGAGCTGGAACGGGCCGTGCAGCTGCTCGCCGACCCCAAACGCCGCGTCACCCTGGCCGGCGGGCGCTTCACCCACCTGCTCGCCCAGTACCTCGGCCTGCACCTGATGCAGCTCCGCGACGACGTGCGCTTCCTCCCCGACCGGCCGGTCGAGCGGACGGCGCTGCTCGCCGCGCTCGGCCGCCGCGACGTGCTGGTCGTCTTCGACTACCGCCGCTACGAGACGGACAAGGTCACCCTCGCCGAACTCGTCCGCGAAGCCGGGGGGCGCGTCATCCTGTTCACCGACGCCTGGCTGTCGCCCGTCAGCACCCAGGCCGAGGTCGTCCTCTCCAGCCAGGTCGGCGCACCGTCCCCGTACGACAGCCTGGTGCCGACCCTCGCCGTGGTGGAGACCGTCGTCGCCGGTCTCGTCACCGCGCTCGGAGAGCGGGCCCCCGAGCACCTGAAGCACGTCGAGGAGACCGCCGGCCGCATCGGCCTGACCTGATCCCGGCCGGAAGCCGGAGGCGGGGACGGCGCCGGGCCGGGCGGAGGCGGTCAGGTGAAGGCGGGGGCGTGGTCGGCGGCCCAGGTGGTGAAGGTGCGGGCCGGGTGGGAGAGGAGGCGGGGGAGAGTGTCGGTGGTGGGGCCCGGGGCGGCCAGGCAGGCGGCGGCGTAGCCGATCAGGCGGTCGGGGACGTCGGCGGGCAGGCCCTGGGCGAGCAGAGCGCGGCGCAGCACCTCCGGGGGGACCTCCTCGAAGGTGACCTCCCGGCCGAGCACCGCACCGAGCAGGCGGGCCCGGTCGTACTGGGTGAGGGACCGGGGGCCGGTGAGGGCGTACGCCCGGCCCGCGTGGCCGTCCTCCCGCAGGGTCAGGACGGCGGCCTCGGCGACGTCCCGTTCGTGGACGGGGGAGGTGGCGGCCGCGCCGTGCACGCCGCGGGCGGTGCCGGTGGCCCGGATCTGCGGGGCCCAGGCGAGGGTGTTGGCGGCGAAGTCGGCGCAGCGCAGGAACGTCCAGGTCAGGTCGGAGGCCCGGGCCGCGGCCTCGATCCGTTCGAACTCCGCGGCGAAACGGCGGTACCCGCCGCCGTACTCCACGGTCACCGCCGACAGCACCACCACCCGCCGCACCCCGCGCTCCGCCGCCAGCGCCAGCAGCTCGGCCGCCGCCCCGCCGACGGCCCGCGGGCTCAGCAGCAGCGCCGCCACCCCGTCCAGCGCCCCCGCCAGCGACCCGGGCCGGGACGGGTCGCCCACCACCCGCCGGACCCCAGCGGGGAACCGCGCCGCCGGATCGCGGGTCACGGCGGCCACCTCGACGCCCCGGGCGGCCAGCAGCCGCACCACCTCGCGTCCGACCGTTCCGGTCGCACCCGTCACCATGATCATGTGTCCGCTCCTCGTCGCGTTCCGCCGACGGGGCCGCTGCCCCGCCGTTCGAACCCGAGAGCCGGACGGGGCGCCGGGTGTGACATCCCGCGCTGTCCCGCCGGACGGGTCCGGGCCGCTCCGGGAGGGTCCGGGAGGGGCCGGTCGGTCTGCGGTGCGGTCGGTCCGGTCCGCGAACCCGCCGAGGAGACCGGGCTCACCGGTCTCGGCCTCGTCCACCCGCACGCCGCCGACTTCACCGGCCGCAAGGGCACCCGGGACCGCCAGTTCGCCTTCACCGCCGTCGTCCCCGACGGCACCCCCGTCACGCTCGCTGGTCCCCGCTGGACGAACTGCCGGTGGTCGGCGGCCACCACCGGGAGATCCTGGACCGCCTGCGGTAGCGCCCCCGCTGCTGGCGGCGCCGCACCCGACCAGGTCGCGCGGGAGGGAGAAGGGCGGCGGACGCGGGGGTTCCTGACGGGCCGTCAGGAGAGCTGCGGTGTTTGGGGAGCGTGATACGGGTCACCCGACACCGCGAGCGAACCGAACAGGGCGGCCCGAGCGGCCCCCGCGTCAGGAGGCAGAGCATGTCCAGCGGTCTGATCGTGGCGATCGTCGTGATCGTCGTGGTGGTGGCGGCGCTCGGTGCGTTCGCCCTCCGCCGTGGCCAGCAGCACCCGAGCCTGAGCCGCCGGTTCGGGCCCGAGTACGAGCGCACCGTCGCCCGCCACGGCGGCGACACCACCGCGGCCGAGCGCGAGCTCGCCCAGCGCGTCGAACGCCACCGGGAACTGACGCTCACCCCGCTGGGCAGCGCCGAGCGCGCCCGGGCCGAGCAGCAGTGGGCGCAGGTCAAGACGCGCTTCGTCGACGACCCCCGGCAGGCACTGGCCGACGCCGAAGCGCTGCTGGCCCGGGTGGCCCGCGAGCGCGGCTACCCCGACTCCGACGTGGACGCGCAGATCGACACCATCTCGGTCGACCACGGCGAGCACGTCGAGTCCTACCGGGTGCTGCACGCGATCTCCCGGCCGGACGCCGCCGGGCGGGCCAAGAACACCGAGGAGCAGCGCGCGGCCCTGGTCCGGGCCCGGGAACTGTTCCTCGCGCTGATCGGCCCGGACGGCGAGCCGGAGCGCGCCGCGACCCACACCACCACCAAGGACCGCATGCCGACCGCCCGCCGCACGCGGCAGGTGCCGACGCAGCGCGAGCACCACGCCTGAACGCGGGCCCGGACCCCCACCACGACGACACCGTCGCTCCACCGTTCTTCGAGGAGGACCGCATGACCATCAGCGACCACGGCCGACGCACCGACGCCCTCAACGCCGACGCCGACACTGACACCGACACCGCTCAGGACGGCGCCCGCACCCCCGCCGCCGACCGCAACCGCGACGCCGCCGGCCGACCGGAGCAGCCGGAACGGCTTGAGCAGGCGGAGGAGGTGCGGCGCGAGACGGCCGACGCGACCGACCCGCACCGCTTCCCGCGCAACGGCGCCCCGGGCCGGTTCGTCACCAGCGACGAGACGCCGCGCGGCACCGGTGACACCCGGCCCGCGACCGGCGGCGCCCAGCGCCCCGCGCCGACGGGCAACACCGCCGCCGCTGCCACCGGTGCGAGTGCCACCTCCGGCGTGACGGCGAAGGACGAGGACCGCGACCGTATCCGGGCTGCCGCTACGGGCGTGGAGACCACCGGCGCGGGTGCCACCTCCGGTGCGATGGCGAAGGACGAGGACCGCGACCGTATCCGGGCCGCTGCCACCGGCGTGGAGACCACCGGCGCGGGCACCGCCACCGGTGCGATGGCGAAGGACGAGGACCGCGACCGTATCCGGGCCGCTGCCACCGGCGTGGAGACCACCGGCGCGGGCACCGCCACCGGTGCGACGGCGAAGGACGAGGACCGCGACCGCGCCCGGTCCGCCGCCGGGCAGCCGCGCACGGCGGACGGCTCCGGCACCCACCAGCCGCTCCTCCCGTCGGACCTCACCTCGCAGCTGACGCAGCGGATGGACCACGCGATAGGCACCTTCGTGGACGACCCGCGCCAGGCCGTGCAGGAGGCGGACAAGGCGCTGGACGAGACGGTGCAGCGGCTGACCGAGGGCCTGCGCGAGCGCCGCACCGCGCTGCGCGACTCGTGGCACGCCGACGGCGACAAGAACGGCGAGCGCCGGGGCGCGGCGGACGACTCCTCCCGCACCGAGGACCTGCGCCTCTCGCTGCGCGAGTACCGCGACCTGCTCCAGCAGCTCCTCGCGGTCTGACCGCGACTGCGTACGCGACCGCGCACGCGGCAGCGCCTGCGACCGCGCCCCCGGCCGAGCCCCCGACCAGATCCCGGCCGGGGGCTCGGCCGCGCGCTGTCACTGTCGCTGCGGGCGCGCCACCGCAGCCCAACAGAATTGGAATGACAGTTTTTGAAATCTGTCAGCGGTGCGCGTACGGTGGAGCCATGGAGAACACCACGCTCGGCACCACCGGCCCGTCCGTCTCCCGCCTCGGCCTGGGACTGATGGGCATGTCCGGCATGTACGGCCCGGCCGACCGGGCCGAGAGCATCGCCACCGTGCACGCCGCCCTCGACCGGGCGTCACGCTGCTCGACACCGGCGACTTCTACGGCATGGGGCACAACGAGATGCTGCTCCAGGAGGCACTGCGCGGACGCGACCGCGAGCGGGCCGTCATCAGCGTCAAGTTCGGGGCGCTGCGCGACCCGGACGGCGCCTTCCACGGCGTGGACCTGCGCCCCGCCGCGATCAGGAACTTCGTCGCCTACAGCCTCCAGCGGCTCGGGACGGACCACATCGACGTCTACCGGCCGGCCCGGATCAGCCCCGAGTTCCCGATCGAGGACGTGGTCGGCACGCTCGCCGAACTGGTCGAGAAGGGCTGGGTCCGGCACATCGGCCTGTCCGAGGTGAGCGCGGAGACACTGCGCCGCGCCCACGCCGTCCACCCGATCACCGACGTCCAGATCGAGTACTCGCTGATCTCGCGCGGCATCGAGCAGGACATCCTGCCCACCGCCGAGGAACTCGGCGTCGCCGTCACCGCCTACGGCGTGCTCTCGCGCGGCCTGATCAGCGGCCACTGGAAGCCGCAGGCTGCCGCTGGCGACTTCCGCGCCCACCTGCCGCGCTTCAGCGGCGACGCCCTCGACCACAACCTCGCCCTGGTCGAGGCGCTGCGGGCGATCGCCGAGGAGAAGCGGGTGACGGTCGCCCAGCTCGCCATCGCCTGGGTGCTCGGCCGCGGCGACGGACTCGTCCCGCTGATCGGCGCGCGCCGCCGCGACCGCCTGGACGAGGCGCTCGGTGCCCTCGACGTCACCCTGACCCCGGCCGACCTCGCCGCCATCGAGGCCGCCGTGCCCGCCGACGCCGCCCGCGGCGAGCGCTACGACCCGGCGCAGATGGCGATGCTCGACAGCGAGCGGTAGGCGCGGACGCGGAGCGGGCCCAGCCCGGCCGGGTCCGGACCGGTTGTCCGGCCCGGTCCGGCTGTCCGGCCCGGACCGGGGACGACGTGGGCGAACGGTAACCTCGAGGCCATGACCGAACAGCTGACCGCCGAGCGGATTCTCGACACCGCCGAGGAGGTCCTGCGCCGCTACGGCCCGGCGAAGGCGACCGTGGTGGACGTCGCCCGCGCGCTCGGCGTCAGCCACGGCAGCGTCTACCGCCACTTCGGCACCAAGGCGGCCCTGCGCGAGGCGGTCGCCGAACGCTGGCTGCGCCGGACGTCCGCGCCGATGGCCGCGATCGCCGACGACCCGGCGCTCCCGGCCCCCGAACGGCTGCGCCACTGGGTGCGCGCCCTCCACGCGACCAAACGGCAGTACGCCCTCCAGGACCCCGAACTACAGCGCACCTTCCGAGAGTTGATCGGCGAGTCGACCGCCGTCGTCACCGCGCACGAGGACGAGCTGGCCGGGCAGCTCGGCCGGATCGTCGCCGCCGGAGTCGCCGCGGGCGACCTCACCGCGGCCGACCCGGCCGTCGCGGGCCGGGCCGCCTTCCAGGCCACGGCCCGCTTCCACCACCCCGCCCACGCCGCGGACTGGACCTCCCCGACCGACGACGCCGACCTGGACGCCGTCGTCGACCTGCTGCTGACCGGGCTCGTCCCGCGCTGACCGGCGCCGGACGCTGCGGTTGACGCTCCGTCACCGGTCGGGCGACGGTGCCGGATCGCCCGGGCGTGGCTCCGGGGCTGGCCGATCGGGTGACAGTGCGTCAACGAAGGGATGGCGGGCTTTCTCTCCTGGTGATGACTGGGCGTGACCGTCGAGCGGATCGGCGGCCGTCCCGTCCCACGGGCTTCCAGCCGAGCAGGAGAGACATGCCCCGCACCCCCTGGCGCCGCCGCCTCCCCGCAGCCCTCGCCGTCCCCGTCGGCGTCCTCGCACTGACCGCCGTCGTCCCGCACCCGGTCCCGCCCCCGAGCCCGGTGCCGGTGGCGCGATGCCGCCCGCCGCCCGCGACACCGAACCGGTCTGCACCGGCGCCGCCGGGCCCGCTCTCCCCGTCACCGCAGGCACCGTCACCTGGTGCCAGACCGCCGGCGGCGGACGGCTCGCCTTCACCAACACCGGCCACGCGCCCGCCGACCTCTCGCTGGTCGTCCACGACTGCGACGGCGGCAAGGCCCCCGACCTCGACGCCGCGAAGTGCGCCGCCACCCTGCGCGGCACCAGCGACGTCATCTGGCGGCAGATCGAGCCCGGGCGGACCGCGACCGCCGACTTCGCCATCGAGAAGGGCGCCAACGCCCAGGTGTGGTGGACCGCCGACACCCCCGACCGGGCCACCGACCTCAGACTGCTGGGGACGCCGTGGAACTCCTGACGCCCCCGCGCCCGCGCCGCGCCCTCGCTGCCGCCGCCACCGCCGTCCTGCTGCTCACCGCCGCCGCCCCGGTGGCCGCCGCCCCGGGCACCGCCCCGCCCGACGCTCCTGCCGCCGTGAGCAACCCGCCCGGGGTGCACGTCCTGAACGGGGACAGCCGCACCGCCCGGCAGGTCGACTGCCCGGCCGGCTGGGTCTGCCTCTACGACGGCGTCCACTTCGACCACGCCGCCGTCGCGCTGCTGCCCGGCACCGAACTCCCCGACACCGAACGCCTCCGACTCCCCGACGGCTCCCGGTTCACCGGCACCGCGGGCGTCTCCGCCTGGGTCGACAACTCGCCCGTCGCCTACTGCTGGTACCCCGGCAAGGACTACCAGGGCACCGCCACCGCGATGGCCCCCGCCACCCGGGGCAACGCCTCCGACGACGCCCTCACGTCGCTCCGCCCCTGCTGACCCGCCCCCCACCCGGGGCGGTCGGCCCCCGCCGCGCACCGTCGCACGCCGTCGCACACCGCCCCGTCCGGACGCCCGGGTGGCATGATCCGTCCAGCCGACGAAGTGTCATGATCCGTCCAGCGAACGGGCGGTGTGCCCGGTTCCCGCAGTGGATATCCTGCGGAAAGACGGCCTGAGGAAGTGTCGGCCGACCATCGAGGGGGATATCGCACCCATGTCTTACCTGCGCACGTTCCTGCCCTGGATCATCTTCGCGGTGGTCCCTTCGTCCCAGTGGCAGTGGGCCGCGCTGGCCGGCCTGGTGGTCGCGGCCGCCGTCATCGTCCAGCAGCGTCTCGCGGGCGCCGGATGGGACGCGCTGATCATCGAGACCGGCTCCGCCCTGTACTTCGCGGTGCTGGCCGCGATCGCCTTCGCCGATCCGCACTCCGGCGTCCGCGACTACTCCGCGACGCTGTCCTCCGCCGTCCTCGCGGTGATCGCCGGCGGCTCGCTGCTGATCGGCAAGCCGTTCACGCTCGGCATTGCCAAGCGCACCACCCCGCAGGAGTTCTGGACGCTCAAGCCGTTCATCCGGGTCAACGTGATCATCACCGCGGTGTGGACGGCCGCCTTCGCGGTCACCGCCGTGGTGCTGGGCGTCCTCGCCCACGGCGGCCACGGGCACTCGACCGCCTCGCTGATCGTCCAGATCGCCGGCTTCGTCGTCCCGATGGTCTTCACCATCCGCTACGTCGCCCTCGTCCAGGCCCGCGCCCGCGCGCCCAGCAGGGCTGAGCAGCCGGCGCCCCCGCCCGCGCTTATTCGGAGGCCGCCCTCAGGCTCCGGCGGCGCTGTCCGCCGCCGGAGCGAGTGCCCCGCACAGGTGGTTGCCCGGGTCCGCCGGGTCCGCGCTGATCCAGAACTGGGCCCACAGTTCGGTGAACTCCTCCCGGGAGAGGAAGCCGTCGCCGTCCAGGTCGACCAGGTCGAAGACGCCGGTGGTGTCCGTCGGCTGCCCGTTCCACACGTCGACCAGGCGGCGGTGCTCCTCCCGGGAGATCCGGCCGTCGCCGTTCTCGTCGATCGCGTCGAAGACGGTGTCCGAGGTCTCCGCCACCGCCGGGCGCATCTCCGGCAGCCGGTCCACCACGGCCAGGATCTCGTCCATGTCGACCAGGCCGTCGCCGTTGGTGTCCGCCGCCGCGTACAGGGTGTCCCACCAGCCGAGCATCACCCGTTCCACCCGGGCCGCCAGCTCCGGCTCCGCCGCCACCCGGGGCAGCTGCTTCCAGCGGTCCGCGAGGGCCCGGAAGTCCTGCTGGTCCAGGTAGCCGTTCCGGTCCGTGTCGAAGGCGTGGAACATGCTCGTGAGCTTGTGACGCTGGAACTCGCTCGCCATGGCGGTGCCTTTCTCGAAGCCCGGCCCGGATTCCCACCTCGTCCGGGTGCGAGGTGATCCTTTCCACCCCGGCGCTCCCTACGGCAGCGCGCGGTCGCACGGCGCGCACACGACTCCGCGCCGGGGGAGTGCGGAGCCCGGCACGCGCCGGACCGGGACCGGCTTGTCGGCCGGTCGGGAACGGCGGCTATTGTGGCCCGCGCGTCGAACACGGCGTCGAGTAAGCAGTGGAACAGTGAGAAAAGGGGTGGGTTCGTGGCGGACATCGAAGCGGCACGGGCGGCATTCGCGCGCTTGGACGTCGACGGCGACGGGCGGATCACCGCGCGTGAGTACAAGACGGTCATGGCCCAGCTCGGCGACTACCACGTCACCGAGACGGTCGCCCAGGCGATCATCAACGCCAAGGACGCGAACGGCGACGGCAAGCTGTCCTTCGAGGAGTTCTGGGCCTCCCTCCAGGGCTGACGACCGACGGCGGACGGCCCCTTCCCGGTCGGCGCACGGCGCGGCACGCGCGGCGCGGCGCGCCGACCGGGCGCGGTCGGTCAGCCGGTCAGCCGGTCGGCCGGTCGGCCGTGCGATCGCTGACGCCGCCGCGGCGGCGAGGTTGCCCGACCGCTGCCGGACGCCGTACAACTGACCGGTGCCGTCGAACGACCTCCGCGCGCGCCACCGCGCCGCCTGCGCCGCCGCGCCCAGCTACCCCGAGGTCGGCGCCACCCGGTCCGCCGCCCCGCCCGCCGGGTACGCCCGGCTGCGCCGCCGGGTCCACCTCGGCCGCGGACCCGGCGTGCTGGAACGGGCGGGGCGTACGTGCTCGGCTGGGGCGTCCAGTTGGGCTCTGGCTTCGCGATCCACCCGGCGCCCGGCCGGATGCTCCCCGGCGACACCGTCCTGCTCCGGCTCGCCCTGCCCGGACTGCGGCTGCCCCGCCTGGTCATCCCGTGCCGGGTGGTCTGGACGGTCGAGGAACCCGACCGGATCGGCTTCGCCTACGGCACCCTCCCCGGGCACCCCGAACGCGGCGAGGAGTCCTTCGTGGTGAGCCGGGACGCGGACGGCGAGGTGTGGTTCGAGATCACCGCGTTCTTCCGGCTCGCGGCCTGGTACGCCCGGCTCGGCCGCCCCGTTGCCCTGCTGCTCCAGCACCTCGCGATCGAACGCTACCTGCGGGTGGTCGCCCGCACGGCGGCCCGGGAGGGGAGCGGCCGGCCGGCCTGAACGGGGCCACCGGGCGGGGCCACCGGCCAGGTCCACCGGCCAGGTCCACCGGCCGGGCCGCCGATCGGGGAGCCGGGCGGGGACGCGGCTACTGCGGGTCGGCGGCGAAGGCCCGGACCGCCGCCGTCGCCACGGACTCGACCAGCGCGATGCCCGCGTCCTCGCTCGCCGAACCGTCGCTCAGCACGGACACCAGCAGGGACCGGCCGCCGTACTCGATCCGGCCGATGCTGTTGACCACCCACAGGCCGGTGCTGTCCCGGGGCAGCCAACCGTTCTTCAGCTGCACCGCGCCGCCCTGGTCCGCCGCGGAGACGCCCCAGTCCTGGTCGTCCGCGACCAGGCCCATCAGTTTTGCCAGGTAGGCGCGGGAGGCGGAGCCCAGCGGGGAGTCCGCGGTGAACACCACCCGCAGCAGCCGCGCCTGGTCGGCCGCGGTGGTGCTGGTCAGCCCCCAGAAGCCGTCCGTCCCGGCGACCGTCCCGGTCAGGCCGAAGGCCGCGTTCGCCCGGTCCAGGCCCGGCGCGCCGCCCACCGCGTCGAACAGGGCGGTCGCCGCGTCGTTGTCGCTCTGCTCGATCATCAGCGCCGCCGCGGCCCGCTGGTCGCCGGTCAGCACGCCGTCGTTGTCCAGCAGCAGGGCCGCCAGGATGTCGACCTTGACGATCGACGCGGTGACGAACGCGTCGCCGCCCCAGCCGGCGGTGGCACCGGAGTCGGGGTCGGTCACCGTGACGGCGAAGTGCCCGTCGAGGCCGCCGAGCGCGGCGGCCAGCGCGGAGTCCGCGTCCGTGTTCGCGTTCGTGTTCGCGCCCGCGTCCGGTGTGGTGCCGCTGTCGGCCGTCGGGTCCTGGGCCGCGTCGTCGGCGGTGTCGCCGGTGTCGGCCGACGGCACCGAGGCGGACGTCACCGCGCTCGCCGGGGCGCCGGTGGTCGAGCGGGAGAGCACCAGCCAGGTCCCGAGCGACGAGAGCACCACCGCCACGGCGACCGCCCGCCTGATCCGCCCGGCGCGTCTGGCCCGGCGCTCCTGCCGGCGGGAGGAGGTCCGGGGTTCCGATGGTGCTGTCATGCGGACGATGCTCTGCCGCCCGCCTTGACCTGCGATGAGCCCCGCCTGAGCGGCCACTGAGAAGCCGGGCGGGGGAGTGGTCGCGCAAGAAGGTGACAGTCTGCTTGCGCTATTTGCGCAAACAAGCGGAAGGAATCGACCCGAGAAAGCGCTGCAGGGCCCCGCCCTGCCCGCTCTCGCCCCGCGCCCGGACGGCCTGAGCCCCGCCAGAAAGCCGCTGAGCTGCGGTGAGGTGCGGCGGCGCGGGCACTCCCCACCAGTTCGGATTTTGCATCGAACTCTACACTTCTTGCTGCCGCCCCGTTTACCTCGGGGAAACGGGCCGTTCAACGGCGCAGCAGCGGACCCCGCGCCCGGTCCTCGCCCCTGCTGCCCAGCCCCGCCCCCTGTGCACCATCGCCCGTTGCCGCCCATCGGTCGATCCGTATGCGGAGCCTCTTTAGAGTCCGTTGACACTCTCATCACCCCTCTGTAACTCTTGAGTGCCCTCGCGCAAAAAACAGACAGATGTCTGTCGTTTTCTCGACTTTCCCCTCCCCCCACCCACCCCCAGACAGAGGGACGTCATGAGATCCAAGCGCCTACTGCCACGCCTGACGGCGACGTCGGTCGTGGCGGGAATGCTCCTGCTCACCGGCCCCGTGCTACCGGCCCACGCGGCCGGCGGCCCCAACCTGGCCGCCGGGAAGCCCGTCACCGCGAGCAGTGCCAACGGCCAGTACACGGCCGCGAACGTCAACGACGGCAACCAGGCCAGCTACTGGGAGAGCGGCAACGGCGCCCTCCCGCAGTGGGTCCAGGTCGACCTGGGCAGCGCCTCCTCGATCGACCAGGTGGCGCTGAAGCTGCCCACCGGCTGGGGCGCCCGCACCGAGACGCTGACCGTGCTCGGCTCCACCGACGGCAGCACCTTCGCGCCGCTGGTCGGCTCCGCCGGGTACTCCTTCGACCCGGCGACCGGCAACACCGTCCGGATCACCTTCCCCGCCGCCAGCGCCCGCTGGGTGCGCGTCCAGGTCTCGGCGAACAGCGCCTGGACGGCCGCCCAGTTCTCCGAACTGGAGGTCTACGGGACGAGCGCCGCCTCCGCCAACCTGCTGGCCGGACGCACCCTCACCGCCAGCGGCACCTCGCAGAACTACACCCCGGGCAACGCCGCCGACGGCAACCAGGCCAGCTACTGGGAGAGCAGCAACAGCGCCTTCCCGCAGTGGCTCCAGGGCGACCTGGGCTCCGCGGTCAAGGTCGACAGGCTGGTGCTGAAGCTCCCGCCCGGCTGGGAGCAGCGCAGCGAGACCTTCAAGGTCCAGGGCTCCACCGACGGCAGCTCCTTCACCGACCTGCTGGCCCCCGCCGCCTACAGCTTCGACCCGGCGGCCGGGAACCAGGTCACCGTCTCTTTGCCCACCAGCACCACCCGCTACCTGCGGCTGCTGTTCACCGCCAACTCGGCCTGGCCCGCCGCCCAGTTGGCGGAGTTCGAGGCGTACGGCCCGACCTCCGGCGACACCCAGGCGCCCACCGCGCCGACCGGCCTGACGTACAGCCAGCCCGAGGCCGGGAAGATCAAGCTGGTCTGGGCCGCGGCCACCGACAACGTCAAGGTGACCGGCTACGACGTGTACGCCAACGGGCAGTTGGCGGCCTCGGTGGCCGGCGACGTGCTGACCTGGACGGACAGCCGCCCGGCGAGCGAGACGGTCACGTACACCGTGCGGGCCAAGGACGCCGCGGGCAACCAGTCCAACCCCAGCGCCCCCGTCACCCGCACCGGCGAGGCCCCCGGCGACACCGTCAAGCCCAGCGCGCCAGGCAACCTCGCCTACACCGAGCCCGCCGCCGGACAGATCAAGCTGACCTGGGACGCCGCCACCGACAACGTCGGCGTCACCGGCTACGACGTGTACGCCGACGGGCAGTTGAAGGCCAGCACCGCCGCCACCGTCCGCACCTGGACGGACAGCCAGCCCGCCACCGCCACCGTCACGTACACCGTGCGGGCCAAGGACGCGGCCGGCAACCAGTCCGACCCCAGCGCCCCCGCCACCCGCACCGGCAGCGGCACCGGCACCCCCGGCAGCAACCTCGCCGCGGGCAAGCCGATCGAGGCCTCCGGGCAGGCCTGGACCTTCGCCCCGGCCAACGCCAACGACGGCAGCCTGTCCACCTACTGGGAGGGCAACTCCGGCGCGTTCCCCAACACCCTGACCGTCCACCTGGGCACCGACGCCGACCTGCAGAGCGTCGTCGTCAAGCTCAACCCCGACCCGGCGTGGGGCGCCCGCACCCAGAACATCCAGGTGCTCGGACGGGCCGACGGCGCCACCGGCTTCACCAGCCTGAAGGCCGCCGCCGACTACCGCTTCGACCCCGCGAACGGCGGCAACAGCGTCACCGTCCCGGTCACCGGCCGGGCCGCCGACCTCCAGCTGAAGTTCACCTCCAACACCGGCGCCCCCGCCGGACAGGTCGCCGAACTCCAGGCCATCGGCACGCCCGCGCCCAACCCCGACCTCACCGTCACCGACGTGTCCTGGTCCCCGGCCGACCCCGACGAGGCCACCGCGATCACGCTGCGCGCCACCGTCAAGAACACCGGCAACCTGCCCGCCGCCGCCACCAGCGTCGACCTGCTGCTCGGCGGCGCGCTCGCCGACAACGTCGCCGTCCCCGCGCTGGCCGCCGGTGCCTCCGCCACCGTCAGCAAGGAGATCGGCACCCGCCCGCAGGGCAGCTACCTGCCCAGCGCCCGGGTCGACCCCAAGAACACCGTCCGCGAGCGCAACGAGGACAACAACCTGCTCGCCGCGAGCAGCCCGATCACCGTCCGCCAGGCGCCCGGGCCCGACCTCGAGGTCCTCGACGTCACCCCCAATCCGGCCAGCCCCGCGGCCGGCGCGGCCACCTCGTTCACCGTCAAGCTCCACAACCGCGGCATCGACCCGGCCCCCGCCGGCGTCACCCGGCTCACCGTCGGCACCGCGACGCTGAACACCACCACCCCGGCGATCCCCGCCGGCCAGACCCTCACCCTCCCGGTCACCGGCACCTGGACCGCCGTCGCCGGCGGCGCGACGATCACCGTCACCGCCGACGCCACCGGCACCGCCAAGGAGACCAACGAGAACAACAACACCTTCAGCAAGGCCATCGTGGTCGGCCGCGGCGCCGCCGCACCCTTCACCAGCTACGAGGCCGAGGACGGCGCCTACCAGGGCGAACTGCTCCAGGCCGACGCCACCCGCACCTTCGGCCACACCAACTACGCCTCCGAGTCCTCCGGCCGAAAGTCGGTGAAGCTCACCGCCACCGGCCAGTACGTCGAGATCACCTCCACCGTCCCGACCAACTCCATCGTGGTGCGCAACTCGATCCCCGACGCCCCCGGCGGCGGCGGCATCGACGCCACGCTCAGCCTCTACGCCGACAACGTGTTCGTGCAGAAGCTGACCCTCTCCTCCAAGCACAGCTGGCTGTACGGCAACACCGACCAGCCCGAGGGCCTCACCCAGACCCCGCAGGCCGACGCCCGCCGGCTCTTCGACGAGACCCACGCGCTGCTCCCCAAGAGCTACCCGGCCGGCACCAAGCTGCGCCTGCAGCGCGACAGCGGCGACACCGCGTCCTTCTACACCATCGACCTGGTCGACCTGGAGCAGGTCGCCCCGCCCAAGGCCAAGCCGGCCGAGTGCACCTCGATCGCCGACTTCGGGGCCATCCCCGACGACGGGCAGGACGACACCGCCGCCCTCCAGGCCGCCGTGACGGCCAACCAGAACGGCACCATCCCCTGCGTGTGGATACCGTCGGGCCAGTGGCGCCAGGAGAAGAAGATCCTCACCGACGACCCGCTCAACCGGGGCATGTACAACCAGGTCGGCATCCGCGACGTCACCATCCGCGGCGCGGGCATGTGGTACTCGCAGTTCTACACGCTCACCGAACCGCAGAACGCCACCGGCAGCATCAACCACCCGCACGAGGGCAACTTCGGCTTCGACATCGACGACAACACCAGGATCTCCGACATCGCGATCTTCGGCTCCGGCCGAATCCGCGGCGCCTCCGACGGCGCCGAGGGCGGCGTCGGCCTGAACGGCCGGTTCGGCAAGAACACCAAGATCGAGAACGTCTGGATCGAGCACGCCAACGTCGCCGTCTGGGTCGGCCGCGACTACGACAACATCCCCGACCTGTGGAACCCCGCCGACGGCCTCCAGTTCAGCGGCATGCGCATCCGCGACACCTACGCCGACGGCATCAACTTCGCCGACGGCACCCGCAACTCCTCGGTGTTCAACTCCACCTTCCGCACCACCGGTGACGACTCGATGGCCGTCTGGGCCAACAAGTACGTCAAGAACACCGCCGTCGACATCGGCCACGACAACGCCTTCGTCAACAACACCGTCCAGCTCCCGTGGCGCGCCACCGGCATCGCGGTGTACGGCGGCTACGGCAACCGGATCGAGAACAACCTGGTCTACGACACCGCCAACTACCCCGGCATCATGCTCGCCACCGACCACGACCCGCTGCCCTTCTCCGGGCAGACCCTGATCGCCAACAACGCGATCTACCGCAGCGGCGGCGCGTTCTGGAACGAGGCCCAGGAGTTCGGCGCGCTCACCCTGTTCGCCGCCAGCCAGGACATCCCCGGCGTCGTCATCCGCGACACCGAGATCCACGACAGCACCTACGACGGCATCCAGTTCAAGACCGGCGGCGGGGCCCTCCCCGACGTCAAGATCAGCAACGTGCGGATCGACAAGTCGAACAACGGCGCGGGCATCCTGGCGATGTCCGGCGCCCGCGGCAGCGCCGTCCTCACCAACGTGCAGGTCAGCAACTCCGCGGACGGCGACATCGTCCGCCAGCCCGGCACCAGCTTCACGATCACCAACGGGTAGCCGCTCCCGGCGCCCCGCGCGCCCCTAGCAACCCGGTGCGACGGCCCCGGTCGGACGGAGGAACCACTCCGCCCGGCCGGGGCCGGACCGCGTCCCGGGGCGGACGGCTCAGCGGGTAGCGGCGGCCGGGGCGGGGGTGACGGGAGTGACGGCGTGCAGGTGCGGGGGGCTGTCCGGGGGACGGTGCCAGGAGGTGCGCAGGCCGCAGGCGGTGAGCGCAGAGCCGACCGCGTGGTGCATGGCCTCCCGGACGGCGGCGGACACCGCCGGGGCGCCGGGCAGTCGCGGGGACGGGCGCCAGGCGACGTCCACGGCGTCCACGACGTCCACGACGTCCACGGCGTCCACGGCGTCGGTGGTGAGCGGTGCGTCCGGTGCGGGCGGGCAGGTGGTGAGTGCGACGCCGGCCGCGCGGGGGTGCCGGGCCAGCGGGAGGCCCGCGAGCGCGGCGCTGCGGCGGACGGCGGCCAGGGTCTCGGCGGGGAGGTGCGGCGCCGGGACCGCTGCGGCGGTGACGGTCTGCCGGGCGGGGTCGGCGGGATCGGCGGGATCGGCCGGCCCGACCCGGGTCGGGCCGTCGGGCGTCTCGCGGACGGCGGCCAGACCGAGGGCGGGCAGCAGTTCGGCGAGCGCGGTCTCGACGCTGGCCGCCACCACCTGCCGGGTCCGGAGCCACGGGCTGCCCGCCCCGGCCGCCGCGGCGGCGTCCTCCAGCCGGGCGGAGCAGAGCCAGCGCAGCGTCAGCGGCCAGCGGTCCGGATCGACCCCGTCCCCGGCCGCGCCGCCGGTGGCGAACAGGTGGACGCCGGGCCCGTGGCCGCCGTGTGCGACGGGCAGACCGACGAGCAGCAGCGCTTCGACGACCCGGTCGGCCAGCAGCGGATCGACCCGCGCCGCCCGCGCACCGGCCGCCACCACCCCGTGGACTCCCATCCCGACCCCCCTTCCGACCGGCGGGGCGCTCCCGCGCGTGAGACTATCCATGAACACGTAAAGGCCGTCAACAGCCCTTCCGCGCAAGGCTCTTGAAGGGCCACCGCCCCTCCCGCGCCGCACCGGCCCCGGCCGGAAACCGCGAGCGCCGCCCCGCACGGCGGCGGGACGGCGCTTCGGTGAACAGTGCTTCGTGGCGCGGTGGCCGAGCCGTCAGGCGCTGTGGTCGGTGCCCACGGCACCGGCCGCCGGCTGGACCGGAGCCGTCGGCTGGGTCGGGATCTGCTGCTGCGGGGCCTGCGGCTGCACCGGGGCCTGCGGCTGGGTCGGGATCTGGCCCGGGTACGGCGGCTGGGCCTGGCCCTGGTACGGAGCCTGGCCCGGGTACGGGGCCTGCCCCTGGAAGGGCGCCTGGCCCGGGTACGGGACCTGGCCCTGCGGGGGGACCGGGGTGCCCTTGGCGCGGTTCATCATCGACCGGACGAAGTTGGCGACCAGCACGATCGGAACGATGAACGCCTTGAAGATGATCAGGTACTCGCTGCCCTCGAAGAAGAAAGCGAGGTAGACGCCGTAGCCGAAGAACGCGGCACCGGCGAGGCCGCTGAAGATTCGCAGACCGGTGCTCAGGCCGGAGGCGGGGACGAGAGCGGTGCAGATCGTTATCAGACCGCTGATCATCAGCAGGACGACGTACCAGGAGAAGCCCGGGTTGAGGCTGAAGTCAATGTTCACAGAAATCCCAAACTGGACATAAGGTGTGCATAAAGAGTCGATCGGTTGACGTACCGTACCGGAGTCCCGCCCTTCCGGTCGCCCCGGTTCTCCCGCCGGTTCGAGAACCCGGAGAAAGGCTCCCGGGGAAAGCGGGACCCACCGTCGAAAAGGGCGCCAAAACGGGCGGCCGCCCGTCGGCCCGGCCGAACCGGGACGCCGCCCTCCTGATAGCGTCCCGGCCGTGTCCCCTTCCCCTGCTTCCCCCGCCCCGCTGTACGCCGCCGCCGACATCCACGGTCACCGCACGGAGTTCCGCGACGCACTGCGGGAGGCGGGGCTGACCGGCGAGGACGGGGGCTGGACCGGCGGGCGGGCCCGGCTGTGGCTGCTGGGGGACTACGTCGACCGGGGGCCGGACGGGATCGGGGTGATCGAGGACGTCCGGCGGCTCGCCGAGCAGGCCGCGGACGCCGGCGGCCGGGTAGGGGCGCTGCTGGGCAACCACGAGGTGCAGCTGCTCGCCGCCCACCGCTTCGGCACCGCGCCCGTACCCGGGTGGAGCCAGCCCGGCGGGTTCCACGGCGGCTGGGCCCGGTTCGGCGGACAGGAGCGCGACCTGCGCCGACTGACCCCCGACCACCTGGACTGGCTCGCCGCACTCCCCGCCGCCGTCCTGGTCGACGACCACCTGCTGGTGCACTCCGACACCACCCAGTACCTCGAACTCGGCACCGGGATCGACGACGTCAACCGCGCCGCCGCCACCGCCCTGACCGACGAACGCCCCGGCGCCTGGCTGGAGTTCAGCCGCCGGATGAGCTCCCGCGGCTCCTTCCGGAACGCCCGGTCCGCCGATCCCGGCGACCCGGTCGCCCGGATACTGGACGCCCTGGGCGGCACCGTCCTGGTGCACGGCCACAGCACCCTCACCAAGCACTTCGGCATCCCCCCGGAGCACGTCCGGGAGGCGCTGCGCTACGCCGAGGACCGGGTCGTCGCCATCGACGGCGGCGTGTACGAGGGCGGTCGCATCCTGCTCACCCGCCTGGTCTGAGCCCGCTGGTCTGAGCCGCCCCGGTCGCCCCCGCGTCCCCGTGGCTCCGCGTCCCCGCGCCCTCGCGTCCTCGCGTCCTCGCGCTCCAGCTCCGCCGCGCGGGCCCGGTCCACCCCGAGTTGCCGTTCTCCGTCCGGGCGGGGCTCCGTCGGCGGGCCGTCGGCCGACCGGGGTGCGGCCGCGTCCGTGGCTGGTGGACACCGTCAGTTCCCTTGCGGAACAGGCCGGTTGGCGGCTTACTGACCGGTAGTCAATTGATCTTGGTCGCTGCTATCGTGCCTGCGGAAGTTCCGATGCGAGTACGGAGACAAGGGGAGATTCATGCGCACGTCACAGCGGAGGGCCGCCCTCGCGCTCAGCGTTCTGGCCATGACCGCGGGGATGGTGTCCGTCTCCGCTCCGGCCGAGGCCGCCAGCACCCCGAGCGGGGCCTGCGGCAGCGGCTACTACCAGATCGACCACCACGCCCTCGGCTCGGTGGCCGACATCTACCTGTTCTACAACGGGTCGAGCAACTGCGCCGTCACCTGGGTGCGCAGCCCGACCGGGACCAGGACGTACGACCTGCGGGTACACATAGACCGGGAGAGCGACCTGGTGGGCTCCGCCGACGGGGGCTACTACAAGTACTACGCCGGCCCGGTCAAGCTCAGCGCCAAGGGCACCTGCATCTCGTGGGGCGGCTACGCGGAGGGCATCAACTGGGGCTCCGACTGGGAGCACTGCGGCTGACCGACCTCCGCCGCAACCCGCCCGGCCGGTTCGCGGCGCGGCAACCACCCGCGCGCGTCCGGTCCGGCCCGGCGGGGCCTTCGGGCCAGGTGAGGGCCAGGTGAGGGTCAGGTGCGGGTCAGCCGGTGGCGGGACTCCACCGCCGCGACGGTCTTCTTCAGCGCGTTGCCCAGGACGCCCCTGCCGACGCTGCCCAGCAGCAGGCCGGTGATCCGGCCCCTGAGGTTCTTGCCCTCGCGGACCACCACCGCGTCCAGCCGGGTCGTGCCGTCGGGCAGCGGGGTGAAGGTGTAGGTGTGGCCCGAGGCGCCGCCCCAGAGGTTGGAGTCGACCGTGGTCATCACCACGCGGTGCGGGTCGGACCAGTCGTAGCGCAGCCGTTCCCAGACGCCGCCGGAGCCCTCGGTGACCTCGGCGTGGTCGGGGCCCTCCGTGTGGACCCGGAGGAACTCGTCGGCGCTGTTGGGGAACAGCTCCCGGCGGCCCGGGGTGAAGTCGGTGAGGCACGCCACGAACTGCTCCGGGGTGGCCAGGGTCCGCTCGGTGAAGTGGATGGTTGCCATGGGGTTTCTCCCTGCGCTCCTCGCGTCGGTCTGCCGGACGGCCCCCAGACTGCCCGGTGCCCGCACCCCGTCGAGCCGGTGCCGGACCCTGGCCCGGGCCGACCCGTGCCCGGCCCGGGTACGGGACCCGGGGACCAGGGTCCGGCACCGGCTCGACGGGCCCGCGGTCCGGGGATCGTGGTCGGTGGGACGCCGACCGGCGTCCCGGGCCGCAGAGGAGCCGACGATGGTGGAATTCAAGATCGAGGTCGTGGTCGTCCCGGTTTCGGACGTGGACCGGGCCAAGGAGTTCTGGACCCGGATCGGGTTCCGCGAGGACGTCGACCACACCGGCCCCGGCGGATTCCGGGTGGTGCACCTGACCCCGCCCGGCTCGGCCGCGTCGCTGATCGTCGGCAGCGGGGTGACCGCCGCGGCACCGGGCTCCGAGCACGGCGTGCACCTGGTGGTGGACGACGTCGTCGCGGCCCGCGCCGAGCTGGCGGCGGCCGGGGTCGAGGTCAGCGAGGTGTTCCACGACGCGGGCGGGGTCTTCCACCACGCCGGCACCGCCGGGCGGGTCGCCGGCCCGCACCCGAAGCGGCAGTCGTACGGCTCGTTCGCCTCGTTCGCCGACCCGGACGGCAACACCTTCGTCCTCCAGGAGGTCACCGAGCGGCGCCCCGGGCGGATCGACCACGTGGTGTACCGCTCCGCCGACGCACTCGAATCGGCGCTCCGCGACGCCGCGACCGCCCACGGCGCGCACGAGGCCGAACTCGGCCACGCCGACCCGGACTGGCCCGCCTGGTACGCCGCCCACATGGCGCGCGCGGCCGGGCTCGGCCGCTGAGTGGGCCGGCGTGAGCGGCATGAGCGGGGCGGGAGCGGGCGGCTGCGGGCGGTGCGCCGGTACCGCGACGGCGGCGGGACCGGTGACGGCGGTGGCAACGGTGGCAGCGGCGGGCCGCGAGGCCGAACGGGCGCAGCTGGCGGCGTTCGTGACGTCCGCCGCCGGCCGGGCCCTGGTGCTGCGCGGGCGGCGGACGCCGACCGGGTCGCGCTGCTGGGCCACGCCGGCGCCCTCGCGGAGCGGGAGGGCCACACGGTCGTCCGGGCGGTCGGCGTCGAGGTGGAGTCGGCGCTGCCCTGGGCCGGGCTGCACCAGTTGCTCCACCCGCTGCTCGCCGACGCCGCGCGGCTGGACGAGGCGGCCCGGGCCGCGTTCGACACCGTGTTCGGCGGCCCGCGCGGTAGCTCGCGCGGCGGCTCGGACTGCGGCCCGGGCGGTGCCCCGGGCTGCGGCCCGCCCTCGGTCATGACGCTCGGCATCGCGGTGCTGCGCCTGCTGGCCCTCGCCACCGAGCAGCGGCCGCTGCTGCTGGTCCTCGACGACGGGCAGTGGCTGGACGAGGCCAGCGCCGACGTCTGCGGCTTCGTCGGCCGCCGCCTGACGGGTCGTCCGGTGCGGCTGCTGGTCGCGGTCCGCCCCGGCCTGCCGTCCCGGTTCGACGCCGCCGCCCTGCCCGAACTGCCGGTCGCGGCCCTCCCCGACGAGCCCACGGCCCGCCACCTGCGGCTCGCCGGGACCCCGCCCCCACCCGGCCCCCGGCGCCGGACGCACTGACCTGGCAGGAACGCCGCATCGCCGACCTGGCCGCCAGCGGCCTGACGAACAAGCAGATCGGCGCCCGGATGCACCTGTCGCCGCGCACCGTCAGCTCGCACCTGTACCGCGTCTTCCCCAAGCTGAGCGTCACCAGCCGGGCGGCCCTGCGCGACGCGCTGACCCGCCACGCAGGCTGACCTCCCGTCACCTCCCTCCCCTCCCTCCCTCTCACCCCGGGGCGCCGCGCGCCTCCGGAAAGGACCGGAAATGATCAGCAGGCGCACCTTCACCACCGCGGTCGGTCTCGGCGTCGGCGCCACCGCTCTCCCGGCCACCGCCCCGGCGGCCGGCGCGCTCACCGCCGACGACCGGCCGACCACCCTCGTCGCGACCGTCCCCGCCACGACCGTCCCGGCCGTCGTCCCCGGCACCCACACCGGCTTCGCCGACCTGAGGCGGGTCCAGGCCGGCGTGCTGGACATCGGCTACGCGGAGACCGGCCCGAAGGACGGCCCGACGGTGATCTGCCTGCACGGCTGGCCGTACGACATCCACAGCTTCGTCGACGTGGCCCCGCTGCTCGCGGACGCCGGCTACCGGGTGATCGTGCCGTACCTGCGGGGCCACGGCACCACCGCGTTCCTCTCGCCGACCACGCCCCGCAACGGGCAGCAGTCCGCGATCGCGCTCGACATCGTCGCCCTGATGGACGCCCTGAAGATCCGCCGGGCGGTGCTGGCCGGCTTCGACTGGGGCTCGCGGACCGCCGACATCATCGCCGCGCTGTGGCCGGAGCGGGTCAAGGCGCTGGTGTCGGTGAGCGGCTACCTCGTCACCCACCTCCCGGCGCAGCGCACCCCGCTGCCGCCGAAGTACGAGCGGGCCTGGTGGTACCAGTACTACTTCGCCACCGACCGCGGCCGGGTCGCCATGGAGACCAAGGAGAACCGGCACGACCTGGGCCGGTTGGTGTGGGACGAGGTCTCCCCGACCTGGGACTTCGACGAGGCCACCTTCGAGCGCACCGCCGCCGCGTTCGAGAACCCCGACTACGCCGCCGTCGTGGTCCACAACTACCGCTGGCGGCTGGGGCTGGCCGACGGCGAGCGCCGCTACGACCGCTACGAGCGGCTGCTCGACGCCCAGCCGCCCGTCACGGTGCCGACCATCACCCTGGACCCCGCCCTCGACCCGTTCCTGGCCTCCACCGACGGCACGGCCTACCGGAAGTTCTTCACCGGCGCCTACGAGCACCGGGTGCTCGCCGGGATCGGCCACAACGCGCCGCAGGAGGCGCCGACCGCGTTCGCCCAGGCCGTGGTGGACGCCGACCACCTGGCGGCGCGGCCGTGAGCGGCCCGGCCGACAACGGGCGGGTGCGCGGTCCGGACGCCGACACGCACGTGCGCGGGCCGGACGCCGACGCGCGGGCCGCCGAGGTCCGCCGGGCCCGGTTCGGCGCGCTCCCCGAGCGGGTCGCCCTCGCCGACCTGGTCGAGGAACGCCCGGTCCCGCCGCCGCACCGGACGGCCGACGCCCACGACCCCGACAGCCAGGCGGTGCGGTTCTCCTGCCTGGCGGCCGACCTCGGCCTCTGAACCCGTCGGTCCGCCCCGCGCCCCGAGCCCCCCGCGCCCCGTCACTCGATCTCGTACATCCCGTCGCCGTCGAGGTGGCGCACCGTGTTGAGGTCGCGCTGGAGCACCGCGTCCACCGGGTGCTCCAGGGTGAGGGTGGCCGGGTAGCCCCGGTCGTACGTGGTCGGGCTGATCGGGTCGCCGGGGCGGACCAGCACGGTGAGGTCGCGGAAGCTCTCCAGCTCCGCGATCCGGTCGAGCGCCCGGTAGCGGACCAGCCGCCCGGCCGCCGGGGCGACCAGCGCGGCCCAGGCGAACGCGTGCCGCCGCCGGTACCCCCGGCCGGCCCGGGCCCGGAAGCGCTCCGGGCGGACGTAGGCGTCCACCACCCACTCCAACTGGCCCTCGCCCAGCAGGTGGGCGGTGTAGTAGGGCAGCCCCGACATCCGGGCGCCCGCCTCGACCAGCCGCGGGCCGTCCGGCGTCAGCTTGACCTCCAGGTGGGCGGCGCCGTACCGGATGTCCAGCGCGTCCAGCACCCGGCGGCCGTACGCGGCGAGTTCGGGCACCGGCGGCTCGTCGCAGCGCAGCAGCACCTGGGCCACCACCAGGTCCCGCACCCCGTTGGCGGTGATCCGCTCGGTGCGCCAGGCGTCGGTCAGCTGGTGCGTCCCGCCGCTGCTGACCGTGTTGAGGACGTACTCGGTGCCGACCAGGTACTCCTGGGCCACCACCTCCTCGACCGGCTCGCCCTGGACCGTCCCCCGGGCGCGCAGCCGGCGCAGCGCCGCGACCGAGTCCCCGGGCGCGTCGCAGAACGACACGCCGTCGCCCCAGTAGCTGCGCAGCGGCTTGACCACCGCCACCCCGCCCAGCCGCCGGTGCCAGGCGCGCAGCACGTCCGGGTCGCCGGTGCGCAGCTGGCGCATGCCGGGCACGCCCCGGGCCTTGAGCGTCTCGATCTGCACGTACTTGTCGCGGCGCGCCGCGCTGGCCGCGGTGCCGTTGGAGGGCAGCCCGAGCCGCTCGGAGAGCGCGTCGGCCAGCTCCACCCCGGTTTCGCGGCCCGCCAGCACCGCGACCGGCCGCAGCGCCGCCAGCCGCTCGGCCAGGGCGTCCACCCCGCCGTCGTGGACCAGCACGCTGCCGAACCGTCCCGGGTCCACCGGGTCCACGCCGAACGGGAGTTCGGGCGTGCTCTGCACCTGGACGACCTCGCCGCCCACCGCGCCGAACGCGTCGACGTGGCCGAAGGCCGCCCCGAACGCATCGACGACCGCCACGCGGAACGCTGCCATGTCTGCCTCCTACGGACGGGTGTGGGTCGGGGCCGCGGCGAGGTCGAGCACCTCGCGGCGGAGTTCGAGCAGCCGGTGCACCGCGTTCGTCAGCACGTGGCGCACGCTGAAGCCCGAGGTGCCGGTGTCCCCGGGGTGCCGGGCGTCCCCGGCGGCCAGGACGCTCCGCTCGCCGTCCTGCGCGCCGATCTCCCGCCGGGTCAGCCCCGACCGGTCCGGGAACGCCTCCGGCAGCAGGCGCCGGGTGATCCCCAGGTGCACCATCCGGAAGTCGACGAACCCGTCGATCAGCCGGACCAGCTGCTCCGTCCCGGCGTCGTCGAGCACCAGCCGGCCGTCCCGCACCGACTGCCACACGTTCGCGCCCAGGCCGGAGGCGCTCCGCCAGCGGGCGACCACCGGCCGGGCCCAGGACGGGAAGTAGGACATCGCCTGGTCCAGGTAGACGCCGTACTCCCCGGTCGGCGGCAGCAGCACCAGTTCGAGGAGCTGGACGCTGGGCATGAAGGCCCCGCTCGCCCCGCGCGGACCGCCGGGGTGGCCCAGGTGGTACGGCCGGAAGCGGCCGAACGCCTCCCCGGTCAGCCTGCGGTAGCCCGCCATGTCCGAGGTGAACTCCGCGACGCAGCGCGCGGCGTCCTCCAGCACCGCGGCCGGCTTCACGGCGTCCGGCGCCGCCACCAGCGCGCGCAGACCGTAGGCGGCCGACCTGATCCACGGCTCGGAGAGGTGGTGCCCGAGGTAGAAGTCCCGTTCGAGGGTGCCCAGCCGCCCGGGCGAGAACACCCTGATGTCACCGCAGCGCGCGTACTCCTCGCTGTTCACGTCGATCAGCAGCTCGTAGCTCAGGTGCGGGTCCAGACCGGGGAAGCGCGCGCACTGCGCGGAGACCAGCTCCACCAGCTCGCGCGGAGCGGCGTGCGGCCCGGCCGGAGCGAACCCGTTGAGCATGAAGAGCAGGTCGAGCTGGGTGACCCGGGCCGCGCGCGGGTCGTCGTCGGCGAGGCAGCGCCGACCGTACTCGACCAGCAACTCGCGCTGTTTGTCCGCCAGTTGGCGGTACGTCAGGCCGTCGCCGCCGACCTCGGACAGGTCCTGCGGAAGTTCGCGCAGGACGTAGTCGCGGAACGGCGAGGAGGACCGCAGGAGCGCGCGCGGCCCGTTCGGCCCGCTCGGTCCGTTCGGCGGGAGGTTCCGGTGGGGGTCCGCGGAACCGTTGAAGAGATCACTGCTGTCCATGTCCGCTCCTTGTCCGCAGTAGGGGGCAGTGAGGGTGGGCGGGCCGGTGCCGTCGCCGCCGGCCCGCCCGGGCGCTTGAAGGTGCTCGTGGGCGCTTGAGGGCGTGTCAGGGCCGGACGCAGCGGAAGCTGTCCGCCGCGGCCGGGTCGCCGTGGGTGTAGCGGGAGACCATCGGGTAGCGGCACAGGTCGCGGGCGACGCTCCGGCCGTCCGCGGTGGTCAGGGTGGCGTGCAGGACGTCCGGGGCCTGGCCGCGCTCGACCCAGGCCGTCAGCGCCGCCAGGTCGTCCACGCCGCCGTCCTTCAGGCCGCAGTGCGCGACGCCCGGGGCCAGGAAGACCCGGTAGAAGCCGTCGACCCGGGCCGCGCCGCCCATCCGGGCCTCGACGCGCTCGCGGTAGTCCACCGTCCCCCGGGTGGGGATCAGCTGGTCGGCGCTGCCGTGCCAGGTGAGCAGCTTGCCGCCGGCGTCGCGGAACGCCGACAGGTCCGCGTCCCGGGAGCCGATCACGGTGTCGTACTCGGCGCGGGCCGCGCGGAAGATCCGCTCGAACTGCTGGTACGTCAGGTCCGCCGAGTCGAACCCGGGCTGCTTCAGCACGAAGTCGGCCACCCACTGGGCGGGGACGGTGAACGGTCGGCCGGTGGGCACGCCGTCCACGGGGGCGCTGGCGGCCAGCGCGGAGAAGTCGGCGCCGACCGGCAGCCCGTACCAGAGCCGCCGGCCGCCGCCGTCCCGCGGGCCGTCCCAGATCCGGCGGACCACCTCGGCGTCGGCCGCGTCGATGGTGTACTCCTCGCCCTCGCACAGCACCTTGCTGCCGATCAGCCGGCGCGGGTCGAAGTCGCAGCGGTCCGGGTCGCCGATCAGCCCGTCGGCCACGCCGTCCAGCCGGTCGCAGGCCCGCAGCGCGGCCCGGTTGAAGGCGTCGAACTCGCAGGTGGTCGGATAGGTGTGCTCCTGCTTCATCACCACCTGCGGCCACAGCGTGGCCACTTCGAACTGGTTCCAGTTGATGCCCGGGGCGGCGGCGTTGATGCCGTCGAAGTCGGTCGGGTACCGCTGCGCCTCCACGTAGCCCTGGCGGCCACCGGTGGAGCAGCCGTTGAAGTACGAGTGGAACGCGCTGCCGCCGTACCCGTCGCCGACGACCTGCTTGGCGACCAGCGCCAACTCGTGCACCGAGCGCGAGGCGAAGTTCTCCAGCAGCGCGGCGTCGACCCGGCCCTGCGGGTCCAGCCCCCAACTGCCGTCCCAGCCGGTGGTGTACACGCCCGCGTCGGTGGTGGCCGCCGCGTAGCCCTGCTTGACCGCGACGGCCACCGCGCCGATGTCACCGGCGGCGTAGCCGGTACCGCCGACCGCCTGGAACCGCCCGTTCCACCCCGCCAGCGGCAGCCAGACCTGCACCCTCGCCCGGTCGTCCGCGCCCGGATGGGTCAGCGTGACCGTCACCTCGCAGTGCGCCGGGACGTCGGTCACCGAGTAGCCGCCCAAGGGCAGCACCCCGGGCACCTCGAACGTCCCCGCCGGCACCGCCGCCGCGGCCACCGACTCCACCACGGCGCCCTCCGGCGCCGCCGGCCGGAACGCGGCACAGGCCGCCACGGCGGACCCGCGACCGGCCCGGTCCGCACCACCCGCCGGACCGGTCGACGCGCTCGCCGGCGCGCACAGGGCCACGGCCGCCGCCAGCGAGAACCCCGCCGCCGCGAGCCTCGGAAGCCGTCGGTTCATGTGTGTCTCTCCTCGGATTCGGCAATCGCGACCCCACTGTCGCCGACCCACCGACCCGGGCACATCGGTCAACTGACGCCCCGCCGGGGGAGCAGTCGACGTGCAGTCAGATGACGGATGCGGCCGACCGGACGGCCGACCGGACGGCCGACCGGCTGACTGACCGCTCGACCGGCCGGGCAGCGCCCCGGACGACGCCGGGGCCCGGCACGGCCCGCCGTCACCGGCGGGGCAGTTGCCGTCGCCGGGCCCGCCGCCGGGCCCGTCGCCACCGAGCCCGCCGTCACCGGTCGGCAGGCAGCATCCGCCATCGCGCCGCCGCGCCCGTCGTCTCCGCGTCCGCCACCGCCGCGCCCGCCGTCACCCTCCGGCGAGGGCGTCGTCGAGCTCGCGGCGGGAGGAGACCCCCAACTTGGTGAACACCTTGCGCAGGTGCCACTCGACGGTGCGCGGGCTGAGGAACAGCTGGGCGCCGATCTCCGCGTTCGGGTGCCCGGTGGCCGCCAGCCGGGCGATCCGGGCCTCCTGCGGGGTGAGGACGGGCTCGCCGCCGGTGTCGCGTCGGCGCACCGTCTCGCCGGTGGCCAGCAGCTCCCGCCGAGCCCGCTCCGCGAACGCCTCCATGCCCATCGCCGCGGCCGCCCCGTGCGCGGCGCGCAGTTCGTCGCGGGCCTGCGCCCGCCGGTTCCGGCGGCGCAGCCACTCGCCGAACAGCAGCCGGGCCCGGGCCTCCAGCCCGCCCAGCCCACCCAGGGCGAAGTGGTCGACCGCCTCGCGGTAGCGCTCCTCGGCCTGCTCCGGCGCCCCGGCCAGGGCCTCCGCCAGCGCCCCGGCCCCCAGCGCCCAGGGCGTCCCGGCCCGGGCCCAGTCGGCCAGCTGCTCGCGCGCCCCGGCCGCCGCGTCCGGCCGCCCGGCCCGGACCGCCGCCTCGACCAGCTCCCCGCACGTCCAGTGGTGCACGGCGAGATCCCGGTGCTCGGTGCCCCGCAGCGCGGCCTCCAGCGCGAGCGGGTAGGCGCCCAGGCCGTTGTGCAGCACCGCCCGCGCCAACGCCGCGGTGGCCGCCAGCCGGCCCAGACCGCGCTGCTCACACTCCCGCTCCGCCCCTTCGATCTCCGCCAGGGCCGACCCGTCCCGCCCCCGGTACGCGCCGATCAGCGCGGCCGTGACCGCCCGGGTCGCCGCGCCCGCGGTCTCCTCGACGGCCGCCGCCCCGGCCAGCAGCGCCCCGGCCTCGGCGAACCGCCCCGCGAAGCCCAGCGAGGCCGCCCGGTACGGCAGCGCCGCCGCGAGGGTCGACAGAGCCCCGGTCGCCCGGGCGGAGCGCACCGCCCGGTCGGTGACGTCCAGCCAGGCCCCGAGGTCGCCCAGCTCGGCGGCGGCGTTCACGACCGCCCACAGCAGGGCCGGGTCCTCGACCTCGGTCCGCGACCGCAGCGCCCGCGCCAGCAGCGGCTGGGCGGCGACCGGCCCGTCCGCGCTCCACGCGGCCAGCGCCCGCAGCAGGACGGCGGCCTGCTCGTCCCCGGGCGGCAGCGCGCGGGCGGCCGCCGCGACCCGCCGGAGCGCCTCCCGGTCGTGGCGGCCGGCCCGGACCGCCGCGCCGAACGCGGTCAGGCAGGTCTCCCGCGCGGCGGCCGGATCGAGCCCGCCGAGCCGCTCCGCCGCGTCGAGCAGCGGCCCCACCGCCCCGGCCCCCCGGTCCCGCAGGGCGGACGCCCGGGCCCGCAGCCGGTGCACGTCGGCCTGCTGCACCAGGTTCAGCGGCCCCAGCTCGGCGGCGGCCAGCAGGTCCGGCACCCGGGCCGTCAACCCGGCCGCGAGGGAGGCCGCCGCAGCCGCCAGCGCCCGCCGCGCCTGCCCCTTCGGCTCGGGGGAGAGCGCGGCGGCCCGCTCCAGGAAACCGGCCGCGGCGGCCCGGCCGCCCCGGGCCAGGGCCCGGTCGGCGGAGTCCTCCAGCGCGGCGGCGACCTGCTCGTCCGGCCCGGCCGCGGCGTGCGCCAGGTGCCAGGCCCGCCGGTCGGGGTCGCGCCCGCCGTCGGTGGCCTCGGCCAGCGCCCGGTGGGCGGACCGCAGGGCGGCGGCGTCCGCGCCCCGCCACACGGCGGACCGCACCAGCGGGTGCCGGAACCGCACCGGGGCGCCCAGGGTGACCAGCCCGGCCGCCTCGGCCGGGGCCGCCGCCTCCGGCCCGATGCCCAGCAGCCGCAGCGCGTGCCACAGCAGCGGCCCGTCGCCGACCGGTTCGACCGCCGCGACCAGCAGCAGCGCCCGGGTGTCGGCCGGCAGCGCCGCCACCCGCCGCCGGAACCCCTCCTCCACCCGGGACGCCAGCGGACCGGCCCCCGGCCCGCCGAACCCGAACGCCAACTCCGCGGGCGACAGGCCGCGCGGCAACTCCAGCAGCGCGAGCGGATTCCCGCCGGTCTCACCGACCACCCGGTCCCGCACCCGGGCGTCCACCGGCCCCGGCAGCACCCGGTCCAGCAGCGCCCTGGCCTCGGCGTCGCCCAGCCCGCGCAGCGGGAGGTCCGGCAGCCCGGCGAAGCCCGCGTCACCCACCCCGTCGACGGTCCGCTCGGCGAACACCAGCGCCACCGACTCGGCGTCCAGCCGTCGGCCGACGAACGCCAGAATCCGCTGCGACATCAGGTCCAGCCACTGGGCGTCGTCCACCAGGCACACCAGCGGACCACCGGCGGCGGCCTCCGCGAACAGCCCGAGCACCGCCATCCCGACCAGCAGCATCTCGGGCGCCGCCCCCGCGCTCAGCCCGAACGCCACCCGCAGCGCCTCCCGCTGCACCGGCGGCAGCCCGTCCAGCCCGTCCAGCAGCGGAGCGCACAACCGCTGCAACGCCGCGTAGGCGAACTCCGCCTCCGCCTCCACCCCGGCCGCCCGGACGACCCGCAACCGCCCCGCCCGCTCGGCCCGTTCGGCCACCAGGTCCAGCAGTGCCGACTTGCCGACCCCGGCCTCCCCCCGCAGCACCAGCACCCGGCTACGGCCCTCCCGCACCTCCCGCAGCAGCTCCTCCAGCGCCCCCGACTCCCGCTCCCGGCCGAGCAGCCGCTGCACCGCGTGATCCGACATCACACCTCCGCCCGGTCCCCCCTCCCCGGAGGGACCGACCCCATCCTACGAACCGCCCCGCCCGCGCCCGTCGCGGCGTCAGTTCGTGGGCGTCCGCGCGGTATCGCCGGGGGCACCGGAGTCCGCGCCGCCGGAACGCCGCCCGGCGGCGCGAACGGTCAGCCCCCGTCGGCCGTCTGACGCTCCACCGTCTCGCGCAACCGCCGCCGACGCTCCGTCGCCCGGCGCCGCTCGTCCTCGTCGGCGGCGGTGATGTCCAGGAAGACCTGGTCGAAGTCCGGGCACACCGACCTGATCCGCTGCCTCAGCTCCACGCACAGCCGCTCGACCCCGGAGCTGTCCAGCCCGTCCACCAGGTCCATCCGGGCCGCGAGCAGGGCGGAGTCCGGGCCGAGCTGCATCGTCAGCAGCCGGGTCACGGTGTCGATCTCGGGCCGCTCGGTCAGCACCTCCAGCGCCCGCTGCTGGAGGACCGGGTCGACGGCCTGCCCGACCAGCCGGTCCTTGGCGTCGCGTCCGAGCCGGTAGGCGACGTACATCAGCAGCACCGCGATGGACAGCGCCGCGCCTGCCTCCCACGCCGGCTGCCCGGTCCACTGGTGCAGCCCCGCGCCCGCCAGGGCCAGCAGCACGCCGAGCACCGCCGCCGCGTCCTCCGCGAACACCGTCCGCACGGTCGGGTCGTCGCCCCGCCGCAACTGCGCCACCACGCCGCGCCCGGCCTGCTTGGCCTGCCCGCGGACCTGCACCGTCGCCCTGACCAGCGAGGCGCCCTCCGCGAGCAGCGACACCGCCAGCACCACGTAGACGATCAGGTAGCCGCCGGTCTCCTCGGCCTCCGGGTTCAGCAGGGTGTGCAGGCCCTGGTAGAAGGAGAAGCAGCCGCCGGTGACGAAGATCCCGACGGCCGCCAGCATCGACCAGAAGAAGCGCTCCTTGCCGTACCCGAACGGGTGCCGCGCGTCCGCACGCCGGCGGCTGCGGCTCAGCGAGGCCAGCAGGAACACCTCGTTGAGGCTGTCCGCCACCGAGTGCGCGGCCTCCGACAGCAGCGCGGGCGAACTCGCGATCAGCCCGCCGGCCACCTTGGCCAGCGCGATCACCAGGTTGGCCACCAGCGCGATCAGCACCGTGCCCCTGGTCTCGCCGTCCCCCTGCCCGCCGCGCTCGTTGCCCTTGTTGCCCTTGTTGCCCTCGGCACCCGGGTCCGTGTCCGCGGCCGTGCCGCGCCCGTCGTCGTGTTCGTCGCCCCTCGTCACGCCCGCCGTCTGCCCCGGTTCCCCGCGCACAAGCGCCGGACCGGGCGCCCGGCCGGCTCAGTCGGCGACGGCCGTCCCGGTCCCGATCAGGAAGGCGGTGAGGACGCGGCGCAGGCGGGGCTCGACCTCGACGACCGCGTGGGCGAGGCGGGGGTCGGAGGTGTAGAGCTCGCGCAGGAGCGGACCGGGGCTGGCGATCTGCCACAGGGCGCCGGCCATCCCGGTGGCGGTGGCGACCAGGTCGAGCACCTGCTGCTCGGACAGGCCCAGCAGGCGCGCCAACTCCTCGCCGATCAGGGCGACTTCCTGCAGGGTGAGGAGCTTGAACGCGCGCACCGCCTCCAGCGACACGTTGCGCTCCAGGTTGAGCGGCGCCTGCGCGAGCAGGTCGCAGAACACCGGGCGGTCCGCCAGCGTCGAGGCGAGGAGCGCGCCGACGTCCGCGGGGAGGCGGCCGTCCGCGCCGCCAGCTCGGCGCGGAGCGTCGCGGACCACTCCCGCCAGCCCTCGGCGGTGAGTTCGAGGAAGATCTGCTCCCTCGTCTCGAAGTAGCGCAGCAGCGCCGACTTGTGCATGCCGACCTCGGCGGCGATGTCGGTGAGGCTGACGTCCCGGATGCCGCGTTCCCGGCCGAGCGTCCGGGCCGCGTCCAGGATCGCCGTCTCGCGCACCTGCTTGGCCTCGGCGCTGCGGGCCCGTCGGAAGGCTGGCTGACTCATGGCCCCATCATAGGAGGAGTTAAGAGAACGGTGTTGCTTTATTAGGAGAACGGTGTTGTACTAATTGCATGAGCGAACACGCGCACAGCACCCGGCAGGTCTGGTTCATCACCGGCTCGTCCCGCGGGCTCGGCCGCGCCCTGGCCGTCGCCGCCCTCGACGCGGGCGACCTCGTCGTCGCCACCGCCCGCCGCCCCGAAGCCCTCGCCGAGGAGCTGGCCCCCTACGGCGACCGGGTCCTCGCCCTGCCGCTGGACGTCACCAGCCCCGACGCGGCCCGCACGGCCGTCGACGCCGCACTCGCCCGCTTCGGCCGCATCGACGTCCTGGTCAACAACGCGGGGTACGCCAACGTCTCGCCGGTGGAGAGCGCGGACGACGACGACTTCCGCGCCCAGTTCGAGACCAACTTCTGGGGCGTCTACCACGTCACCAAGGCCGCGCTGCCCGCCCTGCGACGGCAGCGGGCGGGCACCGTCGTCCAGTTCTCCTCGATCGGCGGGCGAGTCGGCGGCTCCCCGGGCATCGCCTCCTACCAGGCGGCCAAGTTCGCCGTCGACGGCTTCACCCGGGCGCTGGCGGCGGAGACCGCCCCGTTCGGCATCCGCTTCATGGTCGTCGAACCGAGCGGCTTCGCCACCGACTGGGCCGGCTCGTCGATGACCGTCCACCCCGTCCCGGAGGCGTACGAGGAGACCGTGGGCGCGATGAACCGCCGGGTGCGCCAGAGCACTTCCGGCGCCGCGGGCGACCCGCGGCGGGCGGCCGGGATCATCGTGCGCACCGTCCACCGCGGCCGGGTCCCGGGCCACCTGCTCCTCGGCGTCAACGCCGTGGAGATGGCGCTCGACCACTCCCGCCGCCAACTGGCCGAGGCGAGCGCCTGGGAGAAGGTGAGCCGCTCGGCCGACTTCGCCGAGCCCCACCCCGTCGACCTGCCGCCCGAGACGGCCTGAGTGCCTGACGGCCTGAGTGCCTGACGGCCTGTCGCCCCGCTCCTGCTCCGTCCCGGCCGGACGGGTCCGATCCGGGGTGCCGGAACGTTTCGGTGCGTCAAGAACCTTGGCCATGTCCGGTGGTGCCGCCCCGTCGAGCGGTACCTTCGCACCCGGGCCCGCCCGCGGCGACCCACCGAAACGTTCCGCCCGAAAGGCGCCCCGATGACCGTCGATCTCGACAAGTACTTCACCCGCATCGCGTGGGACGGCGATCGGGCCCCCACCCTCGCCACCCTCCGCTCCCTCCACCGCGCCCACGTCCTCGGCATCCCGTTCGAGAACCTGGACGTCGTGATCGGCGAGGTGCCGTCGCTGGACCTCCGCGACCTCCAGGCCAAGCTGGTCGAATCCGCCCGCGGCGGCTACTGCTTCGAGCACAACAGCCTGTTCGCCGCCGTCCTCGAACGGCTGGGCTTCGCCGTCCGCCGCCTCACCGGCCGGGTCCGGGCCGGGGCCCGCCCGTGGGAGGAGCGCCCCCGCACCCACATGGTGCTGGCCGTCGAGATACCCGGCGTCCCCGGCCGGTACCTCGCGGACGTCGGGTACGGCAACACCGGCGCACTGCTGGAACCGCTGCCGATGGTCCCCGGACAGGAGCACGAGACCGCCGGCCGCCGGCACCGCCTGGTCCTGGAGGAGGCCGACGGCCCGGCCCCGATCTGGGTGGTGCAGGTCCGCGGCAGCGGCGGCTGGCAGGACCAGACCGCCTTCACCATGGACCGGGTACCCGTCGCCGACCTCGTGCTCGGCAACTGGTTCACCGCCACCTACCCGCGCTCACCCTTCCACCGGCTCTACGTCCAGCGCACCCTCGCCACCGGCCACCACCTCCTGCTCGACGGAACCACCTTCGTCCGCACCGCACCCGACGGAACCCGCTCCGTCCGGGAGATCGAGAACCCCGGCGACCTCCGGGACCTCCTGCACACCGAGTTCGGCCTCACCCCGCCCGCCGGCTTCCGCCCGCCGACCCGCCGCGCCTGATCCGCACCACCACCGGCGACGGGGCCGGGGCCGTCGACGGGGCCGGTCGGGGCGGCCGCACCCTCCGCGCCCCTTGCCCCTGGCCCTCGTCGGCGGGCACGCTCGACTGCACGTCGAATCCGACACCCGGGGCCCCGTGAACGACATCGACCGTCGCAACCGCCGCAACCGCCCCAACCGCCGAGGCGCCCTGGGCTGCCTCCTCCTCGTCCTCCTCCTCGCCGCCGCCCTCACCGCCTTCGTCGTGTGGGCCTGGAACCAGCCGGGCGGAAACACCCCCAGCTACTGGCACTGACGCCCGTGCCACCCACCGGCCCGGACCGGCCGCCCGGGCCCGCCCCGGACCGATGACGGCGGCCGGCCCTCCGCCGACTACCGGCTCACCGCGCTGTCCGACGTCGAGGAGGAGCCGAACAGCTTCGGACGCAAGGCCCCCTGGCTCCTGGAGGACCGGCTCCGCGTGGGCGGAGGCCGCCAAGTCCGGCGGCGCCGCAGTCTGGATGCAGATCAACCACCCCGGCCGCCAGGTCGCCTCCGACATGCCCGGCGTCGTCTGGGGCCCCTCCGACCTCGGCGTCGACCTCGGTCGGCACAGCGGCCGCTTCGGCCGCCCCACCGCCATGACCCCGAGCAGATCGCGGCCACCGTGCAGCGCTTCGCCCGCACGGCCGCCCGCGCCGAACAGGCCGGCTTCGACGGGGTGGAGATCCACGCCGCGCACGGCTACCTGCTGTCGCAGTTCCTCTCCCCGCTCGTCAACAGGCGCACCGACGCCTGGGGCGGCCCCCTGGAGAACCGGGCCAGGATGCTGCTGGACACCGTCCGCGCCGTCCGCGCGGCCGTCCCGCCCGCCTTCACCGTCGCCGTGAAGATCAACTCCGCGGACTTCCAGCGCGGCGGATTCGACGCCGACGACGCCCGCCAGGTGATCGCCTGGCTGGCGCCGCTCGGCGTCGACCTGGTCGAACTCTCCGGCGGCAGCTACGAGAGCCCCGCCATGACCGGCCGCGCCACCGACACCCGCACCCGGCCCGCGAAGCCTACTTCCTGGAACTGGCCGAGGACCTGGTCACCACCAGCCCCCTCCCGCTGATGCTCACCGGCGGCATCACCCGCCGCGCCACCGTCGAACAGGTCCTCGCCGGCGGCGTCGCACTCGTCGGCATGGGCACCGCCCTCGCCGTCACCCCCGACCTCCCGGACCGCTGGCGCCACGGCCGCGAAGCCGACCAGCGGATGCGGCCGGTCACCTGGAAGGACAAGCCCCTCGCCTCCGCCGCCGCCATGGCCCAGGTCCGCCGCCAACTGCGCCGCCTCGCCCGTGGCAGCCGCCCGCGCCCCGGCTTCCACCCGGCCCTCGCCCTGCTGACCGAGCAACTCCAGCAGCGCCGGGCCCTGCGCCGCTACCGCGCCTGGCTGCCGACGCGGCAGCACGCCACCCCCGACAGCCACCCGCACCGGTGACGGCGGGCCGGTTCCGCGCCCGGCGGAGCCGTCCGCCGGACGCTTCGGCTCCGACTCAGTCGCCCACCACGACCTCGGCCCCGGCCCCGGTCTCGACTTCCGCCCCGGCCTCCCAGCGCAGCAGGTCGCCCGGCTGGCACTCCAGCACCTCGCAGAGCGCGGCGAGCGTCGCGAAGCGCACCGCCTTGGCGCGGCCGTTCTTGAGCACCGCCAGGTTGGCGGGCGTGATTCCCACGCGGTCCGCGAGTTCGCCGACGGACATCTTCCGCCGGGCCAGCATCACGTCGATGTCGACCGCGATCGGCATCAGATCACCTCGTCCAACTCGGCCTGCATCCTGGCCGCTTCGACGTCGCGGGCGACCGCCTGGGCGAGCAGCGTGCGCAGCACGAACACGATGAGCGCGACTCCCAGGACCGCCACGCCGATCCCGCCCATGATGAGGGTGACGCCGGGGTCGTCCCGCTGGCCGGGCGCGTTCAGGGCCGCGACCGCGAACCACACGACGGCCGCCGCGACGATCGCCCCGATGATGCCGTCCACGTACCGGAAGGCGGCGGGGGAGAACACCGTCCCGCGCCGCACCATCGTGACCAGCCGCCACACGCAGACCATGGCGGCCTGGGCCGCCCCGATCCCCAGGATCGTGACCACGCGCAGCGAAGTCAGCGGGAGCGACCCGTCCTCCGGGTCGCTCCCACTGACCAGCACCCACAGCATCAGCGCCTGCACCAGCACGCTGCCGGCGAACACCACCGCGAGCACGGCGCGCAGCGCGCGCACCACCAGCTCTCCCATGCCCCATCCTTCCATCGAGATGCGATGGAAATCTATCGAAAATCGATAGGTGGAGCAAGGTTCGAGCCGGAGGGCGGACAGCGCCCCCGCGCAACCGGTTCATCGACCCCTACGGCCGCGGCGGCCGGAGCCGCCGCCTCGCCACGCTCATCGCGCTCACCACGTTCACCACGCGAAGATCCGCCCGACGGCGAAGCCGATGCAGCAGACGACCATCACCACGATGATCAGGAGGGGTATCCAGCCGGGCCAGGCCGTGTGCAGTTCCACCGGCTCGGGGTGGAGATGCCGTGCGTCGTGGAGCCTTCGCCCTCGGGCGTCTCGGTCGGTGCGGAGTGGCCCGGCAACTGCACCGGGGCGGGAACAGAGTTGCTGACGGACATGGCGTCCTCCCGATTTCCCGAGTGGTCTGGTGCGTCGACGTGCTTCCACCTCCACGGTCCACCCGACGGCGCCCGAGCGCAAAACCCGGGCCGGAACCGCTGCGCCGCCGCGCCGCCTCAGACCTGTTCGCGGGGCACGGGCATCGCCCAGCGGAT
Organism: Kitasatospora fiedleri; assembly: GCF_948472415.1. Classification (NCBI taxonomy): domain Bacteria; kingdom Bacillati; phylum Actinomycetota; class Actinomycetes; order Kitasatosporales; family Streptomycetaceae; genus Kitasatospora; species Kitasatospora fiedleri. The sequence goes on from NZ_OX419520.1 coordinate 59,016, forward strand.
CGCCCGCACCACGGCCAGACCGAGCGGCCGGACCGCCGCGGCGCTGAGGGGATCGGACGGCAGGCCCAGCAGGGCGCGGTGTTCCGGGGCGGGCAGGCCCGTGGCGGCCGCGGCCAGCGCGCCGTAGGCGGGACGCACGGGCAGGGGGAGCGGCGGGCGGAACAGCAGGAAGCGGGCGGCGGCCCGGGCCTCGGCCGTCCTGGCCAGCTCCGGCCGGTAGGAGCGCAGGACGGCGGCGAGGGCCGCGAGGTCGCGGGGCGGGTCCTGCACCCCGAGGGCGGCGGCCACCTCGGCCGTGTCCGCCACGTAGGCGTCACAGCCCGCGGCGTCCAACGGCCGTGCCCCGTACACCTGGTGGGCCCGCAGGAAACTGTCGGTCTCCGCCGCGTGCACCCAGGCCAGCAGGTGCGGGTCGTCGGCGCGGTAGGGGAGCCCGGCGGCCGTGGTGCCACGGACGCGGGCGTGCACGGCGCGGACCCGGTCCACCGCGGCCCGGGCGTCGTCCGCGGTGCCGAAGGTGGTGACGGCCAGGAAGGTGCTGGTGCGCTGGAGCCGCCCCCACGGGTCGCTGCGGTAGCCGGAGTGCGCGGCGACCGCCGCCATGGCCGACGGGTGCAGCGACTGGACCAGCAGCGCGGCCAACCCGCCGACGAACATCGAGGCGTCACCGTGCACCGTCCGGATCGGCCGGTCCGGAGCGAACCAGCGCGCCCCCGGAGTCCCGTGGATGCGCTGCCGCACCGCCGGCCCGTCCGGCCCGGCCACCCTCGCGAACAGCGCCGCCCCCAACCGCTCCCGCAGCCCGAGCCGCTCCTGCACCCCGCCCGACGACACCCCGCCGCGCTCCGCGTCCATGCCCTCCACGGTAGGCGCTGACCCGGACGGCACCAAGCCGCGCACCCGCCCACCCGTCCGCCGACCGGCTCTGTCCAGGGCGCGGGAGATCGGGCCTCGGCGTGGAACCGCCCCGGCGCGACGTCCACGTCCCCGCCGCAACGACACGAGACCGGGCGCGGTAGTGGTCGGCCGCCGGGCCCGGCCCCAGGCCCGGCCCCGGGCGCAGCGCGCACCCCGCCGTGCCAGCGGGCCGCCGTGGTGGAACTCCTGCCCGGGCGACGGTCGGTGCGGACCGAGACCCGGGCCCTACCGCGCGGGGGCCGGTTACCGCTCAGGTCTGTCCCGTCCGCCGCCAGGGCTGTTGCGCCGCTTGCCCGCCGTCCCGGTCGGTCGACGCGGTCTCCGCAGCCACGTTCGAGGCGGCTGGCCCGGTCGCCTCGGGTCCGGGCCCGGTGGCAGCCGCGGAACGGTTCCACCGGCCCGGCCGACCACCCCGGTCGGCGACGGCTCCTTCCCGGGCGGGGGAGACCCCCCGTCAGGAACCGACCACACCGTCCGCCTCACCCTCACCCTCACCCGCGCCCGCGTCCGCCTCCGCCCCGTCCCCCTCCCCGGCCCGGGCGATCCGGGCGGCCAGGAAGGCGAACGCCAGGGCCAGCACGGCCTGCACGGCCACGGTGACGGCGAAGCCGCGGGACAGCCCGCCATCGGCACCGTCGCTCGCACCTCCGCTCGCACCGCCGCCGCCCGCCGTCGCGGTGGCCACGGCGTGGAAGAGCCCGCCCAGGAGGGCCACGCCCAGGCCGAGGCCGAGTTGCTGCAGCGTGGTGAAGAGTCCGCCGGCGACGCCCGCCGCCCAGGTGGGGGTGCGCGACAGGACCGTGCGCAGGACCGGACCGTACATCAGGGCCTGGGTGACGCCGAGCAGGACCAGCAGCGGTTGCAGGGCCGCCGGGGCCCCGCCGCGGGTGCCGTCCACGGTGAGGGCGAGGCCCAGCAGCACGGCCGCCTGCCCGACGGCCGCGCCGGTCATCGTCCAGCGCCCGGTGCGGCGTTCCACGGCCGGCAGGACGAGGGCGGTGACGACGAATGCCGCGCCGAAGCCGAGCAGCAGCAGGACGGTGCCCCAGGCGTCCACGCCGAACGCGCTCTGGGCGAGCGCCGAGAACTCGTACAGGAAGGCCCCGTAACCGGTGAAGAACAGCAGCGTCATGACCAGGCCCCGGCGCACGGCCGGGGTGCGCAGCACGCTCGGCGGCACGACGGGCAGTTCGCCGCGGCGTTCGGCGGCGCGCTGCGAGCGGGCGAAGACGGCGAGCACCGCGGCGCCCGCGGCCAGCATCGCGGACACCGGGGCCGGGCCGCCCGCGGAGGTGCCGAGGGTCAGCGGCACCACGACGAGGAGCAGGCCGGTGCCGAGCAGCGTGGCCCCGCGCAGGTCGAGCGCCAGCGGAGCGGTCGAGCGCGACTCGGGCACGGTGCGCAGGGCGAGCAGCGCCGCCGCGCCCAGCGCCCCGGTGAGCACCTGGACCAGCCGCCAGCCCCAGTGCTCGCCGGCCGCCTGCGCCACCGCGCCCGCCAGGAGTTGGCCGGTGACGGTGGCGATGCCGCTGACGGCGGCGAACAGCGTGACGCCCAGCGCCCGCAGCCGCCCGGGCGCCGTGGACTGGATGGTGGACAGCACCTGCGGGGTGAAGAGCCCGGCGGCGGCGCCCAGCACGGCGCGCAGCACCACCAGGACGGCCAGGTTCGGCGCGAGCGCGGCCAGCACCGAGGCCGCGCCGAACGCGCCGACCCCGGCCGCGAGCAGCCGCCGCCGCCCGAACCGGTCGCCCAGGCGCCCCGCGACGACGAGGGTCGCGGCGAACGCGGTGGTGTACGCGGACAGCACCAGCTGCCCGCCCGACACGCTCACCCCGAGGTCCGCGGTGATCGCGGGTTCGAGCAGGTTGACCGACCCGAACGTCATGTTCACGGGCAGGTAGGCGAGCAGCAGGACGGCGAGGCCGCCGCCGGTGAGGGCGCGCGCCGGACGCGGCACCACGGGACGGGTGAGGGGAACGGTCTGTGCGGTCATGACCACGACCCTGCGCCCCGCCCGATCCTGGTACCAGGAGCCTGGTCATACGGGTACCAGCACCACCTGGATCTGCCCGCCGCGAGCCGCGACACTGGTGCGGTGACCACCTCGACGCCCGACCGCAGCGCCCTCGGCGCCTTCCTGCGCGCCCGCCGCGCCCGCCTCACCCCCGGCGACGTGGGCCTGCCCGCGGCCGGCCGCCGCCGCACGCCCGGCCTGCGGCGCGAGGAGGTCGCGCAGCTCGCCGGCGTCGGGGTCACCTGGTACACCTGGCTCGAACAGGGCCGGGCCAAGAACGCCTCCGACCAGGTCCTGGACGCGGTCGCGCGCGTCCTGCGCCTGGATGCCGCCGAACACCGGCACCTGATGGCGCTCGCGGGCCGCGGCACGGCCGCCCAGCCGGGGCCGCCGATCGACCTGCGCCCCGAGCACACCGCCCTGCTGGCCAAACTGCTGCCGTACCCGGCCGCCGTGCAGACCGACTGCTACGACCTGGTCGCGGCCAACCGCACCTACCGCTACCTGTTCGCCGACCTGGACGCGTACCCGGTCGAGGAACGCAACTGCGCCTGGCTGATGTTCACCGAACCGAGCTGGCGCAACAGCCTGGTCGACGAGGACACCGTCCTGCGCGAGATCACCGCGAAGCTCCGCACCCGCCAGCCCGAGCACCGCGACGACCCCCGCTGGAACGCCCTGATCACCCGGCTGCGCCAGGAGTCGCCGGACTTCGTGCGGCACTGGGAGTCGTACGAGGTCGTGGGCGACCGCACCCAGCTGCGCCGCTACCAGTCCCCGCGCGTCGGCACCCTCGACGTCCAGTTCCAGAGCCTGTGGCTGGACCGGGCCCGGGACGCCCGGATCGTCGTCATGACCCCCACCGACGCCGCCACCACCCAACGCCTGGAACGCCTCGACTCCCTGGTCGGCGCCGCCCCGGCCTGGACCTCCCGCGACGACTCCGCCGCCGACGCGGCCACCGGCGCCTGAGCACCCCGTCCTGGACGCCGCCGGTGCCGCCACGGCGCGCTCTGCGGCAGCCACATCGGCCGACTCGACGCGGTCGCCGACATCTCGGGCTGCTTCACCATCAGCTGACCCGCCGCACCCCGGGGCCGGCCGCCGGGCCTGTTCGCAGGCAGCCTCGACGTCCGCGAGCCAGCCGAGGTACCAGCCGGCGAAGTCCAGGGGAGAGCCGTCGGTGCCGCGCACCGGCTGAAGGTCCGTGCCGCCGATGCGATCGTCATGCCGCATTCGGCCCCGCTCCGGCCCGGTGACCACCAGCCGGACCACCGTCCAGCAGCCCTCCTCGCACGGGGGCAGCGCCCTAGCCGTGCGGCGCGGTCGTGGCGCCCGACCCTATCGCTGCCCCGGGCGCTCGGCCTGCCCGGGGCGCCGGCGCCGACGACGGCCGGAAAGTACCGCCGTCGAGCTCAGCGGAACCAGCAGAGCACCCGACAGAGGGGCCGGCCGTCGAACTCGCGGCCATCAAGATCGGCAGAACAACCGCCACCCACCGCCCCTTCCACGCCCGCCACCGCGCGAACGGATCGGCCGGACGCGGGCTGTCCGCCGGCGGTAGGGCAGACTGTGCCCATGAGTCCCGACCGCCGCCCCCTGGGGCTGGCCTTCTCCGAACCCGCGGCCGACCAGGCCCTCCCGGCAGGCCAACACCCGCGCCCCCTGTCCGTCGACCGCTCCCCGTTCCTCGAGCCGGACCCGGACGCGCCCGCCCCGCCGGCACTCCGCCGCCCGCCCAATCACCAGGTCTGAGCTCCCGATCCGGCTCGCCCTCTGCACCGTCCTGGCTGTCCCCGCCACCACCTCGGCCCCGCCCTTCGTGCTCTGACGGGGCGACAGAACCAGACTTCAGGAATCAAGCCGGACGCCTCCCCGCAGCACGCTGAGGAGGTCCTTCGCGGACGTGGTCGGCCAGGGCCCAGTAGCCGTGGTTGCGGCCGTCGTTCGGCACCACGGATTCCGGTTCCCGCCCCCGGGTCCCTGTCGCCACCTCTGCCCGGGCCGGCGCGCAGACCCACGGGAGCACTGCGCGCAGACCCACGGGAGCACTGCGGAGAGAAGGCGGACGTACGAGCGGCAGTGGCGTGACGGGCTCATCCATCGCTTCCCGATCGGGAGGCACGTCCCGGGCAAGGTCCGGGCCCCTCTCATGCCACGTGGTGACATCGCGGGCGGAGTCCTCGTGGAACTCGACGGCCTCCCGGTCGGCTTCGTCGACAGCGAGCAGCTGCCGCGTCGGTTCGACCGGTGGCCGCAGGCCGGGACGACCACTGGGTTCGAGATCCTGCGCCACTCGGCGCCGTCACTTCGCCAGGTCCGTTGAACCGCTGGTCCACCGTCACCTTCGACGGGACACGGGCTCGTGCGGCCTGCTTCGGCGACCTGTCGGCTCCGGGCTCGGCTCTGCACTTCCGCGTCGTTGAACTCCTTGAGGTCACACACCGCATCGCTGCTCCGCGTGAACGAAGCCGACCGCCCGTCGGGGTGTTGAACGTCGCCAGCCGTTGGTCGGTGGCCGTGCCGGTCTCCAGGCGGCGGACGGCACGCTCGCTCACCCCCGGCCGGCGCGCCAACTCCTCCTGGGAGCTCGGTCGGCTTCCACAACCCGCGCAGCAGGTCACCGAGTTGACCGGACACGAGGTTCTCCCTCCCGTCGGCTGTACTGGGTCCGGTGGCTCGGGTGATCGCCGCCCGCCCTCCCCGGCGACGCGGTCAGGCGCGGCGGCGGTCGCTGCTGTCGCGGAGGCGGGTGGTGTGGTGGATGAGCGTGTCGAGGCGGGTGGCGAGGTCGTGCTGGCCGGTGTCGAGGTGGGGGCGGATGGCGGTGAGGGGTGGGAGGAGGTCGGCGGGGTCGGTGGTGCCGAGGGCGGTGGTGAGGGCGGCTTGGGCCGGTTGGGCGTCGCGGGGGAGGGGGCGGCGGTGAGTTGGGCGGCGAGGACGCGCAGTTCGGCGGCGTGGTCGCGGGCCCAGGCGGTGACCGTACGGTCGGCGGCGCGGCGGTCGCGGACGGCCTTGACGCGTTCGGCGCCGGTCGCGCTCCGCGTCCCGCCGCCGCGGCCGGTGGCGGGTTTGAGGCGCAGGTAGCGGTTCTCGGCGGCCTGGCGGCTGGCCACGCCCATCGGGTGGGCGAGGTCGGCCCAGGTGGCGCCGGCTTCCCGGGCGGTCTCCACCAGGCCGGCCTCCCAGCCGGCGAGTTCGGTGCGCAGTTCGCGCAGCAGCAGCAGCGCGGCCAGGGCCTGTTCAGGCCCTTGCCGCGCGTCAGGGGTGGTGGGGGGCCGGGGCGCGGGGTCGTGGGCGGTGCGGACGGCGTCGTCGATGGCGGCCAGTGCCGCCGCGGTGGCCAGGAACGAGGCGGGCTCCGGCGGCCGGGGGCCGTCCGGGGCGGCGCTGCGGGGCTTCTCACTCATGCAGTCACCCTATCGGCGACATGGCGACTTGTCATCGGATGGATGACGCGCTACAAAGGTGTCAGGTGAAGCGCACTGGCAACCCATTCGATCCATGGAGGTGTTTCGCGATGCTGCTGCGCACTGACCCGTTCCGCGAGCTGGACCGACTGACCCAGCAGTTCGTCAACACGGCCGGCACCTGGTCCCGGCCGACCCCGATGCCGATGGACGCGTACCGCACCGGCGACGAGTACGTGATCTGCTTCGACCTGCCGGGGGTGGACCCGCAGGCGATCGACATCGACGTCGAGCGGAACATGGTGACCGTCAAGGCCGAGCGCCGCCCGCACCAGGAGGGCGAGGGCGTGAAGTGGGAGCTGTCCGAGCGCCCGCTCGGCGTGTTCTCCCGGCAGGTCATGCTCTCCGACACCCTCGACCCCGCCGGGATCAGCGCCGACTACGACGCCGGCGTACTGACCCTGAAGATCCCGGTCGCCGAGCGGGCCAAGCCCCGCAAGATCGCCATCGGCCACACCGGCGACCGCAAGCAGATCCGGGCCTGACCCGTTCCCGGAAGCCGTTCCCGGAGACCGTTCCCCGAAGCCGTTCCGAGCCGCCCCCGGTCCCGCTCCCCCCGCGATCGAAGGGGCGGCCGGAACGCCCTCCGACCCCCGGCCGCCCGGTGGCGGGCCGGCCGGCTGGGGGAGCGGGGCAACGCCGTGAACGACCGGCGCGTCGCCCGCCTGCCCGTGGGCGGGTCCCGGCGCCGCGCCGCCCGCCTGCTCACACTCACGGGCCCGCCCCGGTACCCGGCAGTCGAGACCGGCCGGGCACCGGGCGCGTCGGCCCTCGGGACGGAGGGAGAACCGCGATGACTCTTCGATGGGAGGCGTTCCTGGACAAGGTCCGGGAGCGCGGCGAGTACGGCACCCCGCAGGAGGCGGAGCGCGCGGCCCGGGTCGTCCTGGCCCTGCTGGGCGCCCACCTGGTCGGCGACGTCCGCGCCGAACTGGCCGCCCGCCTGCCGGAGACGATGGCCCTGATTCTGCTCAACCCGCTGCCCGCCGCCGAGCCGCTCGGCCCGGACCGCTTCGTCCGCGCGACCGCCGCCTGGATCGAGGGCGCCACCGAGGCCACGGCCCTGTGGGACGTCGGCGCCGTCCTGTCCACGGTGGCCGACGCCGCCGGCGAGGACCTCACCGGGCGCATCCTGCTCCAACTGCCGCCCGGCTACGACCTGTTGTTCGGCCGCCCGACCGCAGGCGAACGACCCTGACGACTCCCTCGCCCCGACCACGCCCCACCCCGACCCGCCCCACCCCGACCGCCCCTCCGCCCCGACCGCCGCCGCCGTCGGCGGCCAACCCCCGGAAGGTCCCACGGCCATGACCCGTTACCGCCACCTCCTCCAGCAGGTCCGCGACTTCGGCCGCTACTCCAGCGACGAGGAAGCCGAACGCGTCCTCGACGCCGTCCTGTCCGTCCTGGGCTCCCAGCTCACCGGAGACGAACGCCGCGACCTCGCCGCGGTCCTGCCCGAGCGGGCCCGCGCCGTCCTCACCGCCCAGATCCCGCTGCCCCGCCCCGTCGCCGCCCCCGCCTTCGTCGAAACGCTCGCCCACACCCTGGGCACCAGCCTCACCACCGCCCGCTGGGACGCCTCCTCCGTCCTGGCCGCCCTCACCACCCTCACCGACGCCCCCCTCACCGACCGCCTCCTCGCCCACCTGCCCCGCGGCTACGCCCTGCTGTTCGGCCGCGCCGACCTGGCCGCGGCCTGACTCCGTCCTGACGTCCCGTCAATCTCCTGACGTCCCGTCAACCTCCTGACGTCTCCCCAACGCGTGCCCGGCGGGGAGGAACGCTCGGCCCGAAGCGGGGCAGACGTGTTCCGACCGGACGGGCAGGAACGCTGGAAGAGGTGGACGGATGGACGAGGGGACGAGCACGCTGGTGTGGGTCGCCGGCGCGGCGCTGGTGGCGGCGACGGTGGTCGCGGCGGTCGTGCTGGTGGTCAAACTGGTGCGCACCAAGCGGCTGTTGGCCGACACCGGCATCCCGATGTCGAAGAAGGTGCTGTTCTGGGGAGCGATCGTCTACCTGATCTCCCCGGTGGACCTGCTGCCCGACCCGATCCTGTTCGACGACCTCGGCGTCCTGCTGCTGGCCCTGCGCTCGCTCGGCAAGGCCGTCCCCAAGGAAGCCGTCCAGGGGGCCGTCCACCGCACCGCCCGCCGCGCGGCCCGCCGCGACCGCCGACCGTGACCGCCGGCCGCCACCGGGGAGCGGGGCACCGCGCCGAGGCCCGCCCGGCCGCCGACGGGTCCGCCGGACGGCCGACCCGTCGGCGTGTACCGGCGGATGACGCGGTCGACTCCCGGCGCAGGTGCCAAAGTGGGGCACGGCCTTCCCGCGACGCGCCGGCCGGCGGCGGAGGCGGCCGGTACCCGCAGGCCGCCGCGCGGCGGTGCCCGCCCGGCGGCCCCCGGGCCGCCCACCGCGCGGGACCGTCCGGTACCGCGCGGACGGCCCGCGGTCCCGCCCAGACCCGGAAGGCAGGGGCGAGTTGAGAAGAGCCGCGGAGGCCGAGCCGCTCCGGCTGGTCGTCATCGGCGGCGGAGCCGCCGGACTCAGCCTGGCCCACTGGCTGGTCAGACAGGACCTGGAGGGCCGCCCCGGCGGCCCGCGGTTCGACGTGACCGTCATCGAGGCACCGGAGGGCCCGCTGCGCCCGGCGCCGCGGACCTGGTGCTTCTGGGACGACGGCCCGGGGGAGTACGACGAGGCCGTCCTCGCCCAGTGGTCCCGGCTGCGGATCACCGGCCCGGACGGGAGCACCGTCGAGGCGGCGCCCGCCCCGCTGCGCTACCGGATGCTGCGCTCCACCGCCTTCGAGGAACTGGTGCACGCCCGCCTCGCCGCCCACCCCCGGGCCAGGGTCCTGCGGGCCACGGTGCACCAGGTGCGGGCCCGGCCGGACGGGCGCCCCGGCGCCCGGGTGCGTGCCGAGGACGCGGCGGGCCGGCCGCTCACCCTCGACGCCGGACACGTCTTCGACTCCAGGCCGCCCACCCGGCTCCCCCCGGCCCGCACCACCCTGCTCCAGCACTTCCGCGGCTGGTTCGTGCGCACCGCCCGCCCGAGCTTCGACCCCGGCACGGCCCACCTGATGGACTTCCGCGTCCCGCAGCCCGCCCACGGCCTCGGCTTCGGCTACGTGCTGCCGCTGGCCCCCGACCGCGCCCTGGTGGAGTACACCGAGTTCTCCCGGCACCCGCTGACCGTCCCCGGGTACGAGCGCGCCCTGCACGGCTACGCCCGGCAGGTGCTGGGCCTGGACGAGTTCACGGTCGAGGAGGTCGAGCAGGGCGTCATCCCGATGACCGACGGCCGCTTCCCCCGCCGGGTCGGCCCCGCGCACGTGCGGATCGGTACGGCCGGCGGCGCCACCCGCCCCGCCACGGGGTACGCCTTCGCCGCCGTCCAGCGGCAGAGCCGCGCCATCGCCGCCGCCCTCGGCCGGTCGACGGCACCGGGCCGCCCCGCGCCGGCACCCGCGCCCCACGGACGTCGGGCCCTGGCCATGGACGCCGTCCTGCTGCGCGCCCTGGACACCGGCCGCGTCGACGGGCCCCGGTTCTTCACCGACCTGTTCCGCCGCACCCCCGCCGAGCAGGTGCTGCGCTTCCTGGACGGCGGCAGCACGCCCGTCGAGGAGCTGCGCATCGGCCTGCGCTGCCCCGTCGGCCCCATGCTGCGGTCGGCCGCCGAACTGCCCCTGCTGCCGCGCCGGACTCCGCCCGGCGCCCGCCCCGAACCCGCCCCGGACCCCCGTGAGGACGACCGTTGACAGCGCACCAGCACGACCCCCACGACCCGCACGACCAGCACCCGCACCACCGCGACCGGTACGACCAGCCCGCCGCGCACCGCCCGCCCGCCGCCCGGCGCGGCCGGGACCGTCGGGCCGAGGTGGTGCGGGCCGCCCCGGGCCACGCCCGCTTCCCCGGGTCCCGGCCGCCCCGGGTGGCCGTCGTGGGCGGCGGGATCGCCGGCCTGGCCGCCGCGACCGCGCTCGCCGAACGCGGCATCGAGGTGGTCCTGCACGAACGGGAGCCCGTGCTGGGCGGCCGGGTCGCCGGCTGGACCACCCGGCTCGCCGACGGCTCGACCGCCACCATGAGCCGCGGCTTCCACGCCTTCTTCCGCCAGTACTACAACCTGCGCGGTCTGCTGCGGCGCACCGACCCCGGCCTCACCCGGCTGACCGGCCTGCCCGACTACCCGCTGCGCCACCGCTCCGGAACGACCGACAGCTTCGCCCGGGTGCCGCGCACCCCGCCGCTCAGCGCCGCCGGCTTCGTCGCCCGCAGCCCCACCTTCGGCCTGCGCGACCTCGCCGCCCTGGACGCCCGGGCGGCCCTGCCGCTGCTGGACGTCCGCGTCCCGGAGGTCTTCGAGCGCCACGACACCACCAGCGCGCACGACTTCCTGCGGCGGATCAACTTCCCCGAAGCCGCCCACCACCTGGCCTTCGAGGTGTTCTCCCGCAGCTTCTTCACCGACCCGCGCGAGCTGTCCGCCGCCGAATTGCTGCTGATGTTCCACATCTACTTCCTCGGCTCCTCCGAAGGGCTGCTGTTCGACGTCCCCACCGAGCCCTACCCGCAGGCCCTGTGGGAGCCGCTGGCCGCCTACCTGGGCGCCCACGGCGTCGACCTGCGCACCGGGTCCGCCGTCGAGGGCGTCCGGCCGCTGCCCGGCGGCGACCTCGAGGTGCTCTCCGCGGACCGGGGGCCGAACGCCACCAGGCCGTGGTCCTCGCCCTGGACGCCGCCGGCCTGCGCCGCCTCGTCGCGGCCTCCGAGCAGCTGGGCGACCCGGCCTGGCGCGCCGACGTCGCAGCGCTGCGCACCGCGCCGCCCTTCCTGGTCTCCCGGCTCTGGCTGGACCGCCCGGTCGCCGCCGACCGGCCCGGCTTCCTCGGCACCAGCGGCTACGACGGACTGGACAACGTCAGCGTGCTGAACCACTGGGAGGGCGAGGCGGCCCGCTGGTCCGCCCGCACCGGCGGATCGGTCGTCGAGCTGCACGCCTACGCCGTGCCCGAGGACGCAGAACCCAAGGAGGTGCAGGAACGGATGGCGGCCCGGCTGCACGAGGTCTACCCGGAGACCCGGGACGCCCGCACGGTGGACGTCCGCCACGAATGGCGCCGGGACTGCCCGGTGTTCCCGGTCGGCGGATGGCCGCGCCGCCCCGGCGTCACCACCCCGCACCCCGCCGTCGTCCTGGCCGGCGACCTGGTCCGCACCGACCTGCCCGTCGCCCTGATGGAACGCGCCGCCACCACCGGCTTCCAGGCCGCCAACGCCCTGCTCGCCCGCTGGGGCGTGGCCGGCCAGACCCTGTGGACGGTGCCCCGGGCCGGCCGCTCCCGCCTGCTGCGCGCCGTGGCCCGCCGGGCGGCCCGCTGATCCCCGGGCGGGCGGGCCGCCCGGGTCGGCCGCCCCCCGTCAGCCGGGGAAGCGGCCGGTGCTGCGCAGCGCCCAGCGGCGCTCCGCGTAGGCCAGGTCGTCCCGCCACAGCCGGGCCGCGGCCCGGCGCATCAGCGGCCGCAGCGCCGGGGCGAGCGCCCGGGCCGCGGCGAAGCCGCGCCGCCCCGAGGCGGCGATGACGGCCTCCACCACCGCGGTGCGCGGCGCGGGGGAGGAGGGGCCGGTCAGCGGGGTGGCGTGGGTCTCCACCACCGAACCCTCCCCCTCGCCCTCGACGATCCGCATGACGACGGTGCGCGGCCCGGGCGCGGTGAAGACCGCCCGCACCGGCACCACCAGCCGCCCGGCCACCCGGAAGGACACGTCGACCACGAACCGGTCCTCCCCGGCGCCCTCCGGCGTCTCCACCACCGCGAGGTCCACGAACGAGTAGGGGTGGAACCAGGAGCCGTGCCACGGGTCCAGGCGGTTGGCCACCACGTCCGCGGGCTCGCACCGGCCCAGCCCCGTGTACACCGCCGTGACCGCCCCCCGCGCCTCCGGCCGCGCCACCGCCACCGGCCGCTCGGTGGGCTCCCCGCCGCCCACGGCGTCCAGCCGCACCCACGCCAGCACCCCGTCCTCGTGCACCGGGTAGGGCTCCCAGCCCGCCACCGGACCGCCGTTCAGGGCCAGGCCGTGCCAGTGGCACACCAGCGTGCCGCACACCACCCGGCTGTCCTTCAGCGGCGCGCCCAGGTGCGGGCAGCTCCCCGCCCCGGCCCGCAGCGCCCCCGCCGCGTCCCGCCACAGCACCACCTCCGCGCCGCCGACCAGCCGCCCGCACGGCCGACCGCCGCCGGCGACCCCGGCGCGGCCGACGACGAACCAGTTCCCGGCGGGCCGGGCCGCCGCCCGTTCGAGCGCGGCGGCGATCAGCGCGGGCCGCGCCGCCCGCCACGACGGCTCCTGCCGCGCCCAGCCCGGGCCCCGGCGCAGCCGCAGCGGGGGAGTCCAGCGGACGGACCGCTCACCGGGCCCGCCCCCGGACCGCCGGACGGCGGCGCGCCGGGCCCGGCGGCGGGCCGGAGCGCCCCGGAGCCCGCACCCTGGCGGCCAGGATGCGGGTCAGCCCCGACGCGGCGACGGCCGCCCGCCGGCGCAGCGGCACCACCGAACGCCGGTGCAGCACGGCGTAGCCGTCCTCGGCGATCGCGTCCAGGATGCCGCCGTAGAGCAGGAAGGCCGTCCGGATGCAGGGCCGCACCCGGGGCTCCAGCATCGCGATGCCCGGCTCGGCGTCCCGGTAGACCCCGCGGGCGAGCGCGGCGCCGGCCGTCAGCGCGGCCCGGATGCGGGCGTCGTCCCGGCCGGTGCGGCGGCTCCACTCCAGCAGCGGCCGGTCCACCCCGTGGGCCGCCAGCAGGTCGGCCGGCAGGTACACCCGGCCGCGGTCCAGGTCCTCGCCCACGTCGCGCAGGAAGTTGGTCAGCTGGAACGCCACCCCCAGCGCCGCCGCGTGCGGCTCGGCCTCGGCGCGGCCCGTCACCGTGCCGAGGACGGGCAGCATCTGCAGGCCGATCACCGCCGCCGAGCCGTGCATGTAGCCGTACAGGTCCCGGTAGGTGGGGTAGTCCGTGACGGTGAGGTCGGCGCGCATCGAGGCCATGAAGTCCGTGAACAGCGCCGGGTCGATCCCGTACCGCCCGGCGGTGTCGGCGACCGCCCGCACCACCGGCTCCGCCGCGTCGCCGCGCCGCAGGCCCCCGGCCAGGTCCCGCTCCAGCGCGCCCAGCAGCCGGTCGCGCTCCGCGGGCGTCTCGCGCCGGTCCAGCCCGTCGACGATGTCGTCCGCCCAGCGGGCGAAGCCGTACAGCGCGTGGACCGCGCACCGGCGCTCGGGCGGCAGCAGCCGGGTGGCCAGGAAGTAGGTGCGGCCGTGCCGGGCGTTGAGCTCGCGGCAGGCGGTGTACGCCGCCCGCAGGGCGGGGCCGTGATCCCCGCCGCGTCCAGTTCACGGGCCGTCATGCGGTGCTCCTGCCGTCGGGGTCGAGGTCGAGGACGGGGTCGAGGACGGGACCGACGCCGCGTCCGGGCCGGGCGGCGCGGCGGACGCCGATGGCGGGCGGCGGCGGGCCGGGCCGGGGCGGGCCGGGCCGGTGATCCGGGCGGCGGCGAGCTTCCCGCTGATCAGGACGGTCGGCACGCCGACCCCGGGCGTGGTGCCGCAACCGGCGAGCACCACGTTCTCCAGGCCACGCACCAGGTTGCGCGGCCGGAACGGGCCGGTCTGCGCGAAGGTGTGGGCCGCCGAGAACGGGGTGCCCGCCGCGTGCCCCCGGGCGGTCCAGTCGGCCGGGGTCACCAGGCACTCCTCCTCGACGGACGCGCCGAGCCCGGTCAGCCCGCGCCGCTCCAGGGTGTCGAGCAGGTGCCGGCGGTAGCCCGGCGCGAGGTCGCCCCAGGCCGCGGCACCCGGGCCGACGGCGGTGTTGGGCACCGGCGCCAGCACGTAGTGGGTGTGCCGGCCGGCCGGGGCCAGCGACGGATCGGTGCCGGTCGGCCGGGTGATCAGCAGCGAAGGGTCCGTCATCAGGCTGCCGGTGCGGGTCAGTTCGTCGAAGGTCCGCTCCCAGGCGTGGCCGAAGGACAGGGTGTGGTGGGCCAGCTCGGGCCAGGTCCGGTCGGTGCCCAGGTGCAGCACGACCGCCGAGGGCGAGAACCGCAGCGGCAGCGCCCGCCGCGGAGCCCGCCCCAGCAGCCGGTACGCCACCGGCAGGTCGGGGGTCAGCACGACCGCGTCGCAGGCGATCCGCCCGCGGTCCGTGACCACGGCCGTGACCCGGCCGCCCCGGCGTTCCAGGCCGGTGACGGTGCTCCCGTACCGGAACTCGGCGCCCGCCGCGGCGGCGGCGTCGGCCATCGCCCGGGGCAGCGCGTGCATGCCCCCGCGCGGGAACCACACCCCGGCCACGGTGTCCATGTAGGCGATCACCGCGTAGGCGGCCAGCGCCCGGGCCGGCGCCACCCCCGCGTACAGGGACTGGAACGAGAAGACCCGTTGCAGCCGCTCGTCGCGCAGGTGGCGCCCGATCCGCGGGGCGAGCCGGCCGAACCCGCCCAGGGCGGCCAGCCGCGCCAGGTCGGGATTGAGCAGCTGCCACGGCGAGTCGAAGTTGGTGTCGATGAAGCGCCGCATCTGCGCCCGGTAGAGCCGGGTGAGCCAGTGGCGCAGCTCCCGGTAGCCCGCCGCCTCCCGCGCGCCGGCGAACCGCGCCACCTCGGCCTCCATCGCCTGCGCGTCGGTGTGCACGTCCAGCGCGCTGCCGTCCGCGAACCGGGCCCGGTAGGCGGGGTGCAGCGGCAGCAGGTCGACGTGCGCGCGCAGCGAGGTGCCCACCGCCGCGAACGCCTCGTCGGCGAGCTCGGGCATGGTCAGCACGGTCGGCCCGGTGTCGAACAGGTACCCGCCGCGCCGGATTCGCCCGGCCCGCCCACCGGGCTCCCCGTCCCGTTCGACGACGGTCACCCGCCGCCCCGCGCCGACCAGGTGGCAGGCGGCGGACAGCCCGGCCAGGCCCGCCCCGACCACGACGACGTGATCGGCCGACGGCACGGCCCGGCTCACCGCGCACCCCCCGCGCCGCCCGCGCCGACGGGCGGCAGCCCGGCGGTCGCCCGCAGCAGGGCGGCCAGCCGCTCGGCACCGGGAGCCAGCGGACGGGCCCGCTCCAGGTACTCCGTGCTGCGCGCGGAGAGCCGCTCGATGCGGGACTGGACGGCGGCCCGCGCCCCGGTGGCCACCAGCGCCTCCCGGACCCGGTCCAACGCGGCCTCGTCCAGTTCCGGGTCGCCCAGGTACCGGCCCAGCACCTCCGAGGAGGCGCGGTCGCGCCGGGCGACCGCCCGGGCCCGCGCCACCGCGAACAGGTAGGTGGGCTTGCCGGCCCGGACGTCGTCGCCGCAGGGCTTGCCGGTCCGCGCCGGGTCCCCGAAGACCCCGTCCAGGTCGTCCTTGAACTGGAAGGCGACGCCCGCGCAGCGGCCCGCGCGGCGCAGCGCCTCCACCTGCTCCGGCCGGGCCCCGGCCAGCACGGCCCCCAGGTGGACCGGCCGCTCCACCGAGTACATCGCGCTCTTGAGCTCCGCGACCCGGATCGCCCGGGCCGGCGCACGCGACCCGGTCACCTGGCCGTGCACGTCGAGGTACTGGCCGGCCACCATCTCCATCCGCAGGTCCGACCAGACCTCCCGCACCTGCTGCCGTTGGGGCTCCCGCAGCTCCGACCGCGCGGCGGCGGCCAGGTCGTCGGCCCAGACCAGCGCCAGGTCCCCGGCCAGGACGCCCGCGGCCGCACCGAGGTCCGCGGCCCCCGCTCGCCCACCCCCGGCGCGTACTGGGCGGCCACGTCCACGTGCAGGGCCCGACGGCCGCGGCGCGTCGCCGAACCGTCCATCACGTCGTCCTGGACGAGCGCGCACGTCTGCAGCAGCTCCAGCGCGGCCCCCGTGGCCAGCGCGGCCCCGACCGGCACGTCCGGCCCCCCGCACGCGCGCACCGCCCACCACAGCAGCCGCGCCCGCACCCGCTTGCCCCCGCGCCCGGTGAAGTCCGCCACCCGGTGGGCGAGGTCGGCCGCGAACGTCCCGTCGACGGCGCCCGCCCGCGCCACCCGGCCCGCCAGCCACTCGTCGAGCACCCGGCCGACCGCGGCCGACACGTCACCGTCCACGCCCCGCACCACCGGCGAGGCCCGGGCCGCGACCGGCAGCCCCGGCCCACCGGGGGAGCGCCCCCGCCCGCCCAGCGGACGGACCGCACCGGAGCGACCGCCCCGCTCGGACGGGGCGGCCGCGCTCCCCGTGGATGCCGACAGCGATACGGAGGACATCGAGCTCGCTTTCCCGTCGGATAACGCTGCGCACACCCGCGCGGGGCGCCGCGCGGGCGCCGCGCGCCGACGGCGCAGGAGGCTCTCTTCGTCTATCCCCGGATTCGGCCGCCCAGTCGTTCCCGGCGGACGATTCACCCCGCGAGCGGCCCCTTCCGCGGTCCGGCACCGCCCCGGCCGCCGGGGCTACTCCCCCCGGTCCCCTCCGTCGGCCCGGTCCCCGGCGGGGTTGAGCGCGGCGACGACCCGGTCGTAGTCGCCGCGGGCCTCCCCGTAGCGCAGGAACTTCACGCGCTCCACCTGGATCTCCTTCGCGTCGGGCCGGGCCTCGATCAGTCCGATCACCTCCGCGGTGAACTCCGCCAGCGGCATGGCCGCCTCGTTGTCCTCGTGCCCGGGCATGAGGGCGGTGCGGACGGCCGGGGGCACCAGCTCCACGACCTTGACGGAGGTGTCGGCGAGCTGCAGCCGGACGGACTCGCTGAGCATGTGGACGGCGGCCTTCGTCGCGTTGTACGTCGGGGTGGCCTTCAGCGGAGCGAACGCCAGACCGGACGAGACGGTCATGATCGTGGCGTCCGGCTGCCGCTGGAGGTGTTCGACGAACGCCGCGATCAGCCGGATCGTGCCGAGCAGGTTCGTGGTGACCGTGGCCTCGGCGGTGGCCAGGAACGACGCGGGGCTGTGCCAGTTCTCGGCGCTCATCACCCCGGCCATCGGCACCAGGACGTTCAGGTCGGGGTGGCGGGCGAGGACCTCCTTCGCCGCCGCGTCGATGCTCGCCGGGTCGGCGGCGTCCACCAGCACGGTGTCGATGCCGGGGTGCTCGGCCGCGATGCGCTCCAGCAGCTCGGCGCGCCGGCCGCCCACGACGACGGTGTTGCCCCGGTCGCGCAGCGCCAGTGCGAGCGACAGCCCGATGCCGCTGGTGGAGCCGGGGATGAAGACGGTGTTTCCGGAGATGTTCATGCCTCCGACTATCGTCCGCCGCCGGGGCCGGTGGCAGGGACGCCTCATCGGGGACCGCCGGTCCCTGGCTGAGCGGCGGCGACGGGACGACAATCGGACCCATGGACCGTGCCGCACTCGCCGACTTCCTGCGCCGCCGCCGCGAGGCACTGCGCCCGGAGGACGTCGGCCTGCCCCTGGGCGCCCGTCGCCGGGCCCCCGGCCTGCGCCGGGAGGAGGTCGCCTCGCTCGCCGTGATGTCGACCGACTACTACACCAGGCTGGAGCAGCGGCGCGCCCCCCAGCCCAGCGCGCACATCCTGTCCGCGCTCGCCCGCGCCCTGCGGCTGACCGGGGACGAACGCGACTACCTGTACCGGATCGCCGGGCACAACGCCCCGGCCGCCCGGTCGGCCTCGCCCCACGTCGCCCCCGCGCTGCTGCGGGTGCTCGACCGCCTCGCCGACACACCGGCGCTGGTCCTCAGCGACCTGGGCGAGACACTGGTGCAGAACGGCCTGGCCGCGGCCCTGTTCGGCGACGCCTCGCACCTGACCGGCCCGGCCCGCAGCGCGATCTACCGCTGGTTCACCGACCCCTCCGCCCGGCTGCTCTACCCCGAGCCGGACCGGGACCGGCAGAGCCGCGCCCAGGTCGCGAGCCTGCGCGCCGCCTACGGCGTCCGCGGCCCGCGATCCACCGCGGGCGAGCTGGTCCGGGCCCTGAGCCGGGCCAGCGAGGAGTTCGCCGACCTGTGGGCGCGCCACGAGGTCGCCCGGCGCTTCGAGGACCACAAGACGCTCGTCCACCCCGAAGTCGGACCGATCGAGGTCGACTGCCAGGCCCTGTTCACCGAGGACCAGTCCCAGGTGCTGCTCGTGCTCACCGCCGCACCCCGCAGCGAGAGCGAGGAGAAGCTCCGCCTGCTCGCCGTCCTGGGACCCCACCGCTTCACCGCACCGGACCGCCGGTGAGGGCCGGGTCACGGGCGGTTCCCCGCCGGTGCGCCGCCCGACCGGCCGCCCGCACCGCATGCACGTCCCGGCCCGCGCGAAGCCGCCCGGGCCGGCCGATCCCGCCGGGCACCGCCCGGGCGGGCTACGAGGCGGCCCGCAGCACCTCGTAGCCCGCCTGGACGAACCGCCCGTTCAGGGTGGGCCCGGCGTTGGCCAGCGCCGCCACCGCGGCCCGCCCCTGCGGGCAGAAGCCGACGAAGGCCGTGAACCCCCGGGTGCCGCCGGAGTGGAAGTACAGGTCCCGCCCGCCGGAGCGGCGGCGGTTCCACACCAGGCACAGCTCGTCGCCGGAGGCCGACAGCCGCAGCCGCGGCCGCTGGACGTCCGCCAGGGCGGGCGCCAGCGCGGCGGAGCGGGAGTCGAGGTGGGCCCGCAGGTAGCGCAGCAGGTCGGCGCCGCTCGCCCGCACCGCGCCCGCCCCGGCAGGCCCGGAATCCGCCAGGGCGGCAGCGCGCGTCCGCGCCGGTACCCGACCGCGCGTCCGGCCGCGTCCGGGGCGCACGTCGTGGCGCCGAGACCCAGCGGCGACAGGACCCGTTCGGCGAGCAGTTCGCCGTACGGCAGCCCGGCGCGCTCCGCCATCGCCCGGCCGAGCAGCCCGACCCCGTAGTTGGAGTACCGGTACCGACGGCCCGGACTGACGCGCACGGTGGTCCTGGCCAGCGCCGCCCGCAGCTCCTCCTCGCCGAAGGACGCGTACGGATTGCTGTTCCACGCGGGCAGGGCCGCCGCGAGCAGCCCCGGGGGCAGCCGGGGCAGGCCCGCCGTGTGGGTGGCCAGGTGCAGCAGCCGGACCGGCTCGCGGGAGCGGACGGCCACCGCGGGCCAGTGGGCGGGCAGCAGGCGGTCCACCGCCTCGTGCAGGGCGAGCTCCCCGCGCGCGGCCATCGCGGCGAGCAGCAGCGCGGTGAACGTCTTGCTGACGGAGCCGAGTTCGAAGACGGTGTCCGGGGTGCACGGGCCCGCCCGCCCCCGCCCGGTCCGCCCGGCGCACCGCACCTCCTCCCGATCGCCGCGCACCACGGCCACCGTGACGGCGGTCGCGGACGACGACACGGCCGCCCGCACCGCCGCCGCGACCGCGGCGTCCACCCCGCTCACACGGCCGCCGTCGCCCGCAGCGCCCGGGCCAGCGTGACGTCGCCGGCCACCACCGCGACGACGGCGGTGTGCTGGTGGTCCAGGAACGCCCGCTCGCGGTCCTCGTCCACCGGGTCGGTGTCGCGGGGCAGCAGCCCGTCCTCGTGCTGGGCGGCGGCCAGCGCGTCCCAGCCCTGCCGCCCGGTGGCCGGCTCGCCGATGCAGGCGTCGACCACCAGCAGCTCCGCGACGAGGTCCCACTGCCCGACCTCCACCCAGACGTCGAGCCAGACGGGGAGCCAGTCCCGGACGTAGTCGTGCATCGGCCGGGGGAGGCCCTCCGGGCGGGCGCCCCAGTCGGTGAGGTGGAAGACGGTGTGGGTGATGTCGTACCCGGTCATCCAGTTCACGGCCCAGGGCTCCGGCCTGGCGCCGAGCCAGGTGCCCAGGGCGAGCGCCTCCCAGTCCGGCCGGTGGCCGAGCCCGACGACCCGCCGGGCGTTGGCGACGCCCAGGCGCCGGTTGGCCCGGATCTCCTCGGCGTGCGCGGCCCGCAGCCGGCTGAGCGAGTCGAGCAGCTCCTCCAGCGCCGGGTGCCGGTAGCCGGCCCGGGCGAAGTGGCCGTAGGTCTCCAGCGGGTCGGTCATGGTGAAGTGGTGCAGCTGGCGCTCGTACAGCAGGTCGCCCTCGCGCAACTGCGCCCAGCAGCCGTCGAGCAGGTCGCGTGCGGCGCGGGCGTCGGCGGGCGCGCTGACGCCGTCGCGCAGGACGAGGGAGGCGGCGAGGGCGACCTCGCCGAGCGGTTTGTAGGCGTTGTCGGGATCGGCGAAGTCGATCAGGGTGCTGTCCGGAATCCGCCCGAGGCCGTCCCGGTGCGCGGAGTGCAGCCAGGACAGCGCGCGGGAGCCGAGCCGCTGCGCGGTGGCGAGGACGCGGGTGTCGGTCATGCCGCCCGCCTCCCGTCGGCGGAGCCGTCGAGCAGGCGGCGGGCGACGGCGAGGCCCAGCCCGGTGCGGGCGCTGCCGTCGCCGGCCAGCCGAATCCGGTCCAGGACGGGTTCGACCTCCAGGCGCGGCGGCAGGCCCTCGGCGCCGGTCCAGGCGAGCCAGCGGACGAGCCGGGCGGCGGTGGCGAGGTCGTGGCGCAGCAGGGAGCGGACGGTGCCGCGGGCGAGGTCCAGGGCGTGCGCGCGGGCACCCGCGTGCACCGGGCCGTCGAGCCCGGGCAGCGCCAGCCCGGACAGCTGGGACATCCGCACCGACCAGACCTGCCAGCCGACCTCCTCCGGTCCGGGCAGCGCGGGCGGCACCGGTGCGGCCTCCCCGTACGGGGTGCGGGCGAGGAACCGGCCGACGGCCCAGTCCTGCCACTCGACCACCCGGGCCGCCTCCGGCGACGGGGCGGCCGGGGCCGGGAACGTCCGCCGGGCCCGGGCCAGCAGCGCGGCGGTGGGACCGTCGGGCTCGGCCCCGGCCAGCAGCTGCGGGGCGAACAGGTCGGCCCCGAGGACCCGGACGGCGGCCAGCAGCGGGCGGGAGGCGGTCGCCTCGAAGCCGGTCGCCTCCAGGTCCGGCGGCTCCGGGAGCGCGGCCACGGGAGCGCCGTCCCGGAGGGCGTCGAGCGTCCGGCGCGCCAGCTGTTCGACGGCGGCGGCGTACTCGTCGCGCAGTGGTGTCTCGGCGAACGGCATCTGCGAAGTCCCTCCTGGTCCGCGGCGGGTACGTTGCGTAGCGGGTGCGCACCGGGCCGGCCCGTGCAGGCGGACCGGCCCAGTGCATCAGACCTCCCCGACTACCGGGTCGGCTTCTCCTTCGGGGGCTTCGGCGACAGCAGCAGCCCCAGCACCAGGAGTCCGCCTCCCAGCGCCTCGGGCGAGTACGTGGGCGCGTCGGACACGACGGCCTCGTCCTCCACCATCAGGCTCGCCAACGCGGCGGCCTCGGTCGACGTCGCGCTGCGTGACGTCGGGGCCGTTTCGGTCCGGAACTGAGTAAGCATCAGATGTGCCTCCTCGTCTGGATTTCACCATCCGGTCGGGTGGCGCCCCCTCTTTCGACACTACGAGCACGAACGGACTCCTGCATCCGCAACCCCGCAGGACGGGGCGCCGCCCGCGCCGCGGGGCCCCGCGCCGTCGGCGCACGGGACCTCGCGCCCGCTCCGGTCCGCCGGGCCCCGCGCCCGCTCCGGCCCCGGAGTCCGGCACACTGGAAGGATGTTGACGATGGGTTCGGTGGTACTGGGCGTGGCGGACGTGCCGCGGGCGGTGGCGTTCTGGACGGCGGCGCTCGGGTACGTCCCGCGCGGGGAGTTCGACGAGGACTGGGCGGTGCTGCTGCCCCCGCACGAGGGCGGGGTGCAACTGGCCCTGGACCGCAGCGCCAGCCCGGTCCAGGAACACCCGCGGGTCCACCTCGACCTCTACGCGGACGACGCCGCCGGACAGGCCGCCGAGGTGGAACGACTGGTGGCGCTGGGCGCCGAGCGGGTCGACTGGGACAGCTACCCGCCGGACCCGGACTTCGTCGTGCTCGCCGACCCGGACGGCAACCGCTTCTGCGTCATCGACACCGCGCACGGCTGACCCCGCCCGCCCCGCGGTTCCCGCCGCCCCCGGGCCGCCGGGAACCGCGGGGCGGGCGGGTCCGTAGGATGGGCGGGTCGTCGCTTACGGACTCCGAACGGAGGAGGCTGAGGGTGTTCTCGGTCCAGGTCACGCGGGAGGAACGGGGCACGGTGCTGTCCCTGTGCGGGGAGCTGGACTTCGACAGCGCGGTGCAGCTGCACGAGGCCGCCGGCCGGGAACTGGCCCGGGGGCGCGGAGCGGGCCCGGTGGTGGCCGACTGCGCACGACTGGAATTCTGCGACTCCTCCGGCATCGGGGCCCTGGTGGAGCTCTTCCAGCGGCTGACGGCGCAGGAGCGGGTGCTGCGGCTGGCCGCGGTCCCGGACCCGGTGGCCCGCCTGTTCGCGATGACGGGCCTGGACCGGCTCTTCGCCCTGCACGACGGCGTCGAGCAGGCCCTCGGCGCGGACGCGCACGGACGTGACGCCGTGGCCGCCGGCGGAGGTGCGGCGGCGCCGGTCGAGGAGAGGCGGACGCCGTGAAGCGCGTGCCGGGACGCCGGGCCCCCGAACCCGTCCGCACGGCGGGCGGGCGCGCCGACGCCCCCGCCGAGGCGGAACGGGACCTGCGGGCGCTGTTCGGGCAGTCGACGGCGGTGTTCGCCTCGCTGGCCGGGCCCGCGCACATGGTGCAGGCGGCCAACGAGGCCTTCTTCGCGGCCATCGGCGGCGGGGAGCGGGCCCGCACCGGCGTGCCGATCGGACAGTTGGTACCCGAACTGGCCGAGCAGGGGTTCATCGCGCTGCTGGACCAGGTCTACCGCACCGGCGAGGCGCACACCGGGCGCGACGCGAGGGTCGTCCTCGGCCGGGGCGCGCAGGCCCGGGAGGCGTTCTTCGACTTCACCTACGAGCCCCGGCTGGACGCGGGGGGCAACACGGTGGGCGTGCGCCTGATCGGGGTGGAGACCACCCAGGCCAAGCAGGCCCAGCGGCTGACCGCGGAGCACCGGGCGCTGCTGGAGCAGATCGCCCGCCAGGCACCGCTGACGGAGGTGCTGGAGGGGATGGCCCGCGCGATCGAGAACCTCGCGCCGGAGGAGGTGCTGGTGTCGGTGCTGCTCGCCGACCCGGACGGACGGCACCTGCGCCACGGCGCGGCACCCAGCCTGCCGGACTTCTACAACCAGGCCATCGACGGGATCGCCACCGGTGAGGGCGTCGGCTCCTGCGGCACCGCCGCCCACCGCCGCAGCAGCGTGATCGTCACCGACATCGCCACCGACCCGTTCTGGGACGACTTCCGCGACCTGGCCAGCAAGGCACGCCTGGCCGCCTGCTGGTCCACCCCCGTCCTGGCCCGCAACGGTTCGCTGCTGGGCACCTTCGCGATGTACCACCGCACCCCGCGCGCCCCCCAGGAGGTCGACCTGGCCCTCGCCCAGATCTTCGCGGGCACCGCCGCCCTGGCCATCGAGCGCCACCGGGCCGAACAGGCCCGCCGCGCCGCCGAGGCCCGCGAGAAGGCCGCCCGCGACGACCTCGCCTTCCTCCTGGAGGCCGGCACCTCCCTGACCGCCGACCTGGACGCCACCCAGGCACTGCGGCGGCTGGCCGCCGCCTGCACGCCGAAGCTGGCCCCGCTGTGCGCGGTCGACGTGGTGAAGAACGGCCGGCTCCGCCGGATCGCCGCGACCGCCCCCACCCGGCACGAGCGCGACCTGCTCGCCTCCCACGTCCCGGTCCACGGCGCCGCCGACGACGCCGTCGCCCGGGTCCTGGCCGGCGCGACCAGCGAGGTCGCCCGCCGCGCCCCCACCGGCCCCGGCCCCTGGCACGACCTCGGCGTCACCGGCTACCTGTGCATCCCGCTGCTCGACCGCGGGCGCGCCTTCGGCGCCGTGACGCTGCTGTCCACCGGCACGCACGCCTTCGACGGCCACACCGTCGCCCTCGCCGAGGAACTCGCCCGCCGCGCCGCCTCCGCCGCCCGCAACGCGCTCCAGTACACCCACCGCCACGCCCTGGCCCGCGACCTCCAGGCCGGCCTGCTGCTGCCCGAGCTGCCCGAGGTGCCCGGCACCGACGTCGCGACCTACTACCACCCCGCCGGCGAAGGACTCGACGTCGGCGGCGACTTCTACGACGTCTTCCCGCTGGAGGACGGCCGCTGGGCCTTCCTGCTCGGCGACGTCTGCGGACGCGGCGCCCGCGCGGCCACCACCACCGCGCTCGTGCGCAACACCGCCCGCGCCGTCGCGCCGCTGCTCCCCGGCCCCGAGGACGTGGTCACCGCCGTCAACCGCGCCCTGACCAACCGCCCCGCCGGCCACGGCACCGGCTTCGTCACCCTCGTCTACGGCCAACTCACCCCCACCCCGGACGGGTTGGACGTCGAAATCGTCCGGGCCGGCCACCCCCCGCCCCTGCACCTCACCCCCGGCGGAACCGTCCGCACCGTCGACGCGCCCGGCCTCCTGCTCGGCGTCACTGCCCGCACCGACGTCACCGCCCGCCGCCTGCGACTGCGCCCCGGCGAGAGCCTGCTGCTCCACACCGACGGCATCACCGAAGCCCGCGCCCCGGGCGGCGACCTGTTCGGCGACCACCGCCTCACCGCCGCGGTGGCCTCCGTGGCGGGCCCGCCCACCGCCCGGCGCGTCATCGACACCGTCATCGAGGCCCTGCGCGCCCACACGGGGGGCCAGGACATCGACGACGACCAGGCGGTCCTCGTCCTCACCGCCACCGGGCCGACCGGGGAAGAGGGCGCACGCGCCTAGCGGGGCGGGGGAGGGCCCACGGGAACGCGTGGGAACCGGGAGCGGGGATGGCGAGGGGGAACGGGGGCACAAGGACCGGTGAAAGTTCCGTGTGCACGGTCCACCGCCGATGCCGAGAGCCGATCGAACAGAGGCCACGCCATGCCGCACCGCCGCTTCACCGTCCACCTTCCCCCCACGACCGCCGGGGACGCCCTGCCCGGTCTCCGGCGTTCCCCGCACGCCGCCCGTGGCGCGGGTGGGGCCGTCGGCACGGACGGGGACCGGTCGGCGACGTGCACCGGGACGCCGGTGCGCACGCCGGCGCAGGCGCGGCGGGTGGTGTCGGACGTGCTGTGCGCCGAGGGAGCCGTCTCCCCGGCCGGGCGGCGGAACGCGCTGCTGGTGGCCTCCGAACTCGTCACCAACGCCGTGCGCCACGCGGGGGGCGTGGTGGGCTTCGCCGTCGGCGTCGAGACCGCGCCGGTGGGCGCCGCCGCCGGGGGGACCGACGGCCGCCCGGGCGGCGGCACGTGCGTGCGGATCGACGTCGAGGACGCCGTCGGCAGCCGCCCGCGAACCGACCCGACCGCCCTGCGGGACCCCTACCGCCTGAGCGGGCGCGGCTGGGCACTGGTCCAGCTCCTCGCCGCGACCGGGGACGTCCTCCCCCTGCCCGGGGGCGGCAAGCGGGTGAGCGTCACCGTCCCGCTCTAGGGATCGCGCTCCCGGGCCGCCCGCGTACCCGCCCCCGTGCCGCCGCGCCCGCCGGCGGCGGTGCGGTTGCGGCGGCCGGCGGCCGGACCGAGGGTGGGGCGGGGCACGCGGAGGCCGTCCGGTGCCCCGACCGCGAGCGAGGAGGAGCGATGCGCACTGCGTCCGACGGAGACGGGCTCCGCGGCGGGGCGTCTCCGCTGCGCGGGCGGGTGGCCGTCGTCACGGGGGCCGCCCGCGGCGTCGGGGAGCACCTCGCGCGGAGCCTGTCCGCGGCCGGCATGCGGGTGGCCCTCGCCGGGCGGGAGGAGGCGACCCTCCGGGAGACCGCCGCGGCCCTTCCCGGACCGACCCTCTGCGTCGAGTGCGACGTCACCGACCGGGCGGCCCTGGCCGGGGCCGCCCGCCGGGTCGAGGCCGAGCTGGGACCGGCCAGCGTGGTGGTGGCCAACGCCGGCATCGCCGTGAGCGGGTCGTTCGGCCGCACCAGCGCCGAACTCTGGCAGCGGGTCATCGACGTCAACCTCATCGGGTCCGCCAACACCGCCCGCGCCTTCCTGCCTCAACTCACCTCCACCCGGGGCTACTTCCTCCAGATCGCCTCGACGGCGGCCTTCGGTGCGGCCCCGATGATGAGCGCCTACTGCGCGTCCAAGGCGGGAGCCGAGTCGTTCGCGCTCGCCCTGCGCGGCGAGGTCGAACCCGACGGCGTCCAGGTCGGCGTCGCCTACCTCCACTGGACCGGGACCGAGATGCTCGACGGCATCGACGACAACCCGGTCCTGGCGGCGCTGCGCCGCAACCAGCCACGGCCCGCCCGCCGCGTCCACTCCCCGCAGCAGGTCGCCCGGTGGCTCACCCGGGGCATCACCGAGCGCGCCCCGCAGATCTACGCCCCGCCATGGCTGCGCTGGTGCCAGCCGCTGCGCCCGGTCTTCCCCGCCCTGGTGGCCCGGACCGCCCGCCGCGAGCTGCGGGCCGCGGCGGACGGCGAGCTCGCCACCGCGGGCGAAGTGCTCGGCGCCGGCGGGCACGCGGACTGGAACTCCTACCGGGAGTCGCAGCCGCCCCCCTCCGGGTAGCGCCCGCGGGCCGCCGCCCGGACACCGCCGCCCGGACCCCGCAGCGCCCCCGCCCCGTCCGGGCCTCGGCCAATCGGGGCGGTACACGCCGGGCACCGTCTTGCCCGCCCCCGCAGCGGGTAGCAGAGGAGGAATCCCAGCCGGCCGCTCCCCGGGCCGGTTCCCACGGCACGCTCCCACCCGCGAAGGCGACTCATGACCCACGACAGCAACGGACACCCCTCCGAAGAGGCCGCCGCCCCCTCCCCGTCCGGGCCGGCCGAGGACGGCGCGCCCGCCGGGCTCTGCCTGGTCACCGGCGCCAGCGGGTACATCGGCGGCCGCCTCGTCCCGGAGCTGCTGTCGGCCGGGTACCGGGTGCGCTGCCTGGTCCGCACGCCGGACAAGCTGCGCGACTTCCCCTGGATCGACGAGGTGGAGGTGGTGCGCGGCGACGTCCTGGACGCGGACTCCGTGGCCCGCGCCCTGGACGGCGTGAGCGTCGCCTACTACCTGGTGCACGCCATGCGCGGGGGCGACGACTTCGAGGAGACCGACCGCCGCGCCGCCCGCACCTTCGCGGACGCGGCCCGCGCCGCCCGGCTGGACCGGCTGGTCTACCTCGGCGGGCTCACCCCCAGGGACGTGCCCGAGAGCGACCTGTCGCCGCACCTGCGCTCCCGGGCCGAGGTCGGGCGCATCCTCCTCGACTCGGGCGTGCCCACGGCGGTGCTGCGGGCGGCGACGGTCATCGGTTCCGGATCGGCGTCCTTCGAGATGCTCCGCTACCTCGTCGAGCGCCTCCCGGTCATGGTGACGCCGCGCTGGGTGCGCACCCGCATCCAGCCGATCGCGGTCGCGGACGTCCTGCGCTACCTGGTGGGCAGCGCGACACTGCCGGCCTCCGTCTCCCGCACCTTCGACATCGGCGGGCCCGAGGTGATGGACTACCGCGCGATGATGCAGCGCTACGCCCGGGTGGCGGAACTGCCGCACCGCCTCATCGTCTCCGTGCCGATGCTGTCACCGGGGCTGTCCAGCCACTGGATCGGCCTCGTGACGCCCGTCCCGCGCAGCATCGCCCGGCCGCTGGCGGAGTCGCTGCGCCACGAGGTGGTCTGCACCGAGCACGACATCGCCGACCACATCCCCGACACCGCGACGTCCCCGCTGGACTTCGACGAGGCGCTGAGCCTGGCCCTGCAACAGGTCAAGGAGGCGCAGGTCGCCACCCGCTGGTCGTCCGCGGCCCTGCCCGACGCGCCCAGCGACCCGCTGCCCACCGACCCCGACTGGGCGGGCGGCAGCCTGTACATCGACCGCCGGGCCCGGCGGACCGAGGCGCGTCCCGAGGAGCTGTGGCAGGTCATCGAGGGCATCGGCGGCGAGAACGGCTGGTACTCCTTCGGGCTCGGCTGGGCCGTCCGCGGCTGGCTGGACCGCCTGGTGGGGGGCGTGGGGCTGCGCCGGGGCCGGCGCGACGCCACCCGGCTGCGGCTCGGCGACGCCGTGGACTTCTGGCGCGTGGAGGCCGTCGACCGCGGGGAACTCCTGCGGCTGCGCGCCGAGATGCTGCTGCCGGGGCTCGCCTGGCTGGAGCTGCGCGTCGGCCGGGACCGGCAGGGGCGTACGGTCTACCTCCAGCGCGCGCTCTTCCACCCGCGCGGCCTCGCCGGCCAGGCCTACTGGTGGAGCGTGTCCCCCTTCCACGCCTTCGTCTTCGGCGGGATGGCCCGCAACATCACCCGCGCGGCCGAGCGCCTGGGCCGCCACGACGACTCGCACGGGCCGTCGGAGTCCGCCGGCCCGGGCGCGCAGACCGGTGCCGGCGCGGCCCGGGACTGACCGCGGCGCGGCCCGGGACTGACCGCGGGGCGGGGCGCGGGGCTCAGCCCCGCCCCGGGTGGCGGCCCGGAGCGGGGTGGCGGCCCGGCTGGTGGCGCGGCCCGGCCAACGGCGTGGGCGACAGGGCGGTGTCCTCCTCGCCGGCCTCCAGCAGCGTGTCCGCGGCCCCCACGATCAGCGGGTCGGGCCGCCCCACCGCGTCGCGGTCCTTGCTCTCGTAGTCGATCCGGTCCAGCAGGCTGCGGATCGCCTCCACCCGGGCCCGCCGCTTGTCGTTGCCCTTGACGACCGTCCAGGGCGCGGAGCGGGTGTCGGTGGCCCGGAACATGCCGACCTTGGCGCTCGTGTAGGCGTCCCACAGGTCCAGGGAGGCCAGGTCGGTGGGGGAGAGCTTCCACTGGCGCACCGGGTCGATCCGGCGTATCGCGAAGCGGGTGCGCTGCTCGGAACGCGAGACCGAGAACCAGAACTTCACCAGCACGATCCCGTCGGCCACCAGCATGTCCTCGAAGGCGGGGCACTGCCGCAGGAACCGCTCGTACTCCTCCGGCGAGCAGAACCCCATCACCCGCTCGACCCCGGCCCGGTTGTACCAGGAGCGGTCGAAGAAGACGATCTCACCCGCGGTCGGCAACTGGGCGACGTACCGCTGGAAGTACCACTGCCCGGCCTCCCGGTCGGTCGGCTTGTCGAGGGCGACGATCCGGGCGCCGCGCGGGTTGAGGCGCTCGGTGAAGCGCCGGATCGCGCCGCCCTTGCCCGCCGCGTCCCGGCCCTCGCAGACGACGACCAGCCGCGTCCCGGTGGCCTTCACCCAGCGCTGGAGCTTCAGCAGTTCGATCTGCAGGATGCGTTTGGTCCGCTCGTACTCGCCGCGGCCCATCTTGCGGTCGTAGGGGTGGTTCTCCTGCCAGGTCTGCAGGGGCGCGCCGGCCGCGTCCAGCAGCACCGGCTGCTCCGGCCGCTGGTGGTCCACGCTCAGACCCGCCAACAGGTCCTCGGCCCCGGTGCGCCGGGCTTCTCGCTCGTCCACGGCGGGTTCCTGCTCCCTTCGGTCGGGTGGTTCCGTCCCGGTTCCGGGACGGCCGCCCCGTCCGGTCGGACGGGGCGGCGCGGGGCTCAGACGGTTCCCAGGTAGTAGGCGCCGAGGGCCTGGTGGTAGTCGGAGCCGTCGGCGTGGGTGTCGGGATCGAACTCGGGCGAGTTCCGGATCTCCTCCATGGTCCGGTCCAGCCACACCGACCTGTCGTCGTGGTCGACCCGGTTGACGGTGCCCGCGGGGACGAGCACCGTGCGCCCGAAGATCCACGGCCCGGTGTCCACCACGAGATAGGCGTGGCCGACGTCCTCGCTGTGCTTGTCGACCTTGCCGATCCGGCCGTCCGCGGCCTCCACCCGGTACCCCGTCAGATCGTCGCCCGAGGCGTACCCCTCGGCGCTCTCGTAATCCCAGATCCCTCTGGCCACGGTGCTCTCCTCTGTTCCCGACGTGCGGTTTCACCGACTCCGATACCCGCGTTCCGAGGACGCATCCGCCCCTTTTCAGCGCAGGGGCTTGACGCCGCGTCAGCTTCCGTGGCAGTTCGTTGTCATGT
The DNA here is from genome assembly GCF_948472415.1 of Kitasatospora fiedleri. NCBI lineage: Bacteria > Bacillati > Actinomycetota > Actinomycetes > Kitasatosporales > Streptomycetaceae > Kitasatospora > Kitasatospora fiedleri. The sequence goes on from NZ_OX419520.1 coordinate 89,298, forward strand.
CACGAGAAAGTCATTCGGGGGGCCCAGGCTGCTGGCTGACCGCCGGCCCGCCGAACGCCCGACCGTCCGCGCCGCCCGCCCGACTGACCAGGGGACCGAATGAACCTCCGCCGCACCGCCGCCGCAGCCGCACTCACCGCGGCCCTCACGGCCACCACCCAGCTCGGCGCCGCCGCCGGCGCCGCCACTCCCGCCGAACTGCCGTTCGCCTCCACCAGCTCCGTGGGCATCCACAACACCTACGACCCGGCCGCCTTCGGATTCCTGGCCCAGGCGCTGGACACCGGCACCTCGATGATCGAGCTGGACGCCTGGACCGACACCGTCACCAAGGAGTGGAAGGTCAGCCACTCCAACCCGCTGGGCAACGCCAACAACTGCGTCAACGCCTCCTCCCCGGCGCAGCTGTACACCGGCGGCACCAACAAGAACCTGGAGAGCTGCCTGGACGACGTCCGGGTCTGGCTGGCCGCGCACCCCACCGCAGGCCCGATCACGGTCAAACTGGAACTCAAGGGCGGCTTCGCGGCCAACAGCGGCATGGGCCCCAGCCAGCTCGACGCGCTGATCGCCGCCCACCTGGGCAGCGCCGCCTTCCGCCCCGCCGACCTGCTGGCCAAGCCCGGCGGGGGGAGCTACCCGACCCTGGACGACGCCGCCAGGGCCGGCAACTGGCCCGGCCGGTCGAGCCTGGCCGGCCGCGCGCTGGTCTACGTCATCCCCGGCACCGTGGAGGAGGGCAACCCCTTCGACACCCTGCACACCGACACCGAGTACGCCCGCCACCTGCGCGACCTGGCCGCGGCCGGCCGGATCGGCGACGCCCGGGTCTTCCCCGTCGTCCACGGCGCCGCCGCCGGCGACCCGCGCACCGGGTACCCGGAGACGAACATCCGCCCCTGGTTCGTGGTCTTCGACGGCGACGCCGCCGCCTACCTGAACGGCGTCGACACCTCCTGGTACGACACCCGCCACTACCTGCTCAGCATGACCGACGCGCAGAACGTCGCCCCCGCGATCAGCGCCACCGACCCGACCGCGGACCAGGCCCGCGCCCGCGTGGTCCAACTCGCCGGCGCCCACGCCACCCTGGTCTCCGCCGACTGGCGCCACCTGCCCGAGGTGCAGTCCATGGTCCTGCCGCGCGGCTGACACCCCGCCGGCGTCCCGTCCCGCGGCCCCGGCCCTCCTCTCCGTACACTGGTGACATGCGACAGCGTCCCGGAGGGCCGGGAGACGGGGCCGAGGGCCTGTTCGACCTGGACGAGCTCATCGCCGCCGCGCCGCCCGGCCAATCCCCCGACGGCGAATCCCCCGAACGGCCGTTCCGCGACGGGGAGCAGGCGCGCAGGCTGCTCGACATCACCGAGATCCACGCCGAACCCGCCGCCGCGCGGTCCTGGCGGGGCCGGCAGATCATCGCCCGCTTCCCCGGCGCCCGGATCGTCGAGACCGACTCCCACTGGCGCATCCCCGACCTGCACGGCAACGCGGGCAACGTGGAGCGCTGGGTGCGCACCAAGCGCGGGACGCTGGTCCTCGGCGAGCGCAAGTCCTTCGGCATCCGCCCCAACGGGCGGTCGGCCGACTGGATCGCCCCCGGCCTCTCCAACGGCTGCGCCATGGCCTGCGCCTACTGCTACGTCCCGCGCCGCAAGGGCTTCGCCAACCCGATCACCGTCTTCACCAACACCGAGCGCGTCCTGGCCGCCCTGCAACGGCACGTCGCGGCCACCAGCCCCAAGCGCGAGCCCAACCAGTGCGACGAGCACGCCTGGGTCTACGACATCGGGGAGAACGGCGACTGCTCGGTCGACGACCTGATCGGCGACGGCACCGCCGACCTGGTCCGGGCCTTCCGCCGCCTGCCCACCGCCAAGGCGTCCTTCGCCACCAAGTTCGTCAACCCCGACCTGCTGCGGCTCGACCCGCAGGGCCGCACCCGCATCCGCTTCTCCGTCATGCCGCCCGACGACTCCCGACACCTCGACATCCGCACCAGCCCGGTCCCCGAACGCCTCGCGGCCGCCGCCGACTTCCTCGACGCCGGCTACGAAGTGCACTTCAACCTCTCCCCGGTAGTCATCCGCCCGGGCTGGGAACGGGACTGGGGCGAACTGCTGCGGGCCATGGACGACACGCTCCCGCAGCGGGTCAAGGACCAGGCCGCCGCGGAGATCATCATGCTCACCCACAACCAGGACCTGCACGAGGTCAACCTCGGCTGGCACCCCCGCGCGGAGGACGTCCTGTGGCGCCCGGACCTCCAGCAGCCGAAGCGCTCCGAGAACGGCAGCTGGAACGTGCGCTACCGCACCGGCGTCAAGGCCGCCGCCCTCGAAACGCTGCGCGAGCTGATCGGCGCCCGCGCCCCCTGGCTGCGGGTCCGCTACGCCTTCTGAGCGCCGCGCACGGCCCTGGCGCTCAGAACCAGTCGGGGCGGGTGTCGGCCGCGGTCCGGTCCAAGCCGGTCAGCAGGTCGAACTGCGGCCCGGTGCGGGGGAGTTCGACGCGGAAGAAGTAGCGGGCGGCCTGCCGCTTGCCCTGGTGGAAGGCGTCCCCGCCGTCGGGGAGGGCGAGGAACTGCTCCAGCCAGATCCAGGCGAGCACCACGTGTCCGACCGCCTCCAGGTAGAGGGAGGCGTTGGCCAGCGCGGTGTCCGGGTCGCCGCCCGCCCACAGGGCGGCGGTGGTGTGCTCGACCCGGGTGGCGGCGGCGGCCAGCCCGGCGGCCAGGACGGCGGCTTCGCCGCCGGTGTCTGCGGCGCGGCGGACGGTGGCACCGATGGTCTCCAGCAGCAGCCGCAGGCCCGCTCCGCCGCCCATGACGACCTTGCGGCCGAGCAGGTCGAGGGCCTGGATGCCGTGGGTGCCCTCGTGGATGGGGTTGAGCCGGTTGTCGCGGTAGAACTGCTCGACGTCGTACTCGCGGGTGTACCCGTAGCCGCCGTGGACCTGGATGGCGAGGTCGTTGGCGGCCAGGCACCACTGCGAGGGCCAGCTCTTGGCGATCGGGGTCAGCACGTCGAGCAGCAGCCGGGCCCGGTCCCGTTCGGCCTGCTGCCCGGCGGTGCGCTCCTCGTCCAGCAGGCGGCTGCAGTACAGGCTCAGCGCGAGGCCGCCCTCGACGTAGCTCTTCTGGGCCAGCAGCATCCGCCTGACGTCGGCGTGCTCGATGATCGGCACCTGCGGGGCGGCGGGGTCCTTGGCGCCGGGCGGACGCCCCTGGGTGCGGGTGCGGGCGTAGTCGAGGGCGTGCAGGTAGCCGGTGTAGCCGAGCGCGGCGGCGCCCAGGCCGACGCCGATCCGGGCCTCGTTCATCATGTGGAACATGTACGCCAGCCCGTGGTGCGGCTCGCCGACCAGGAAGCCGACCGCGCCCGGCGCACCCGCCGGGGCGTACCGTCCCTCGCCGAAGTTGAGGAGCGTGTTGGCCGTGCCTCGGTAGCCCATCTTGTGGTTGAGACCCGCCAGGACCACGTCGTTGCGCTCGCCCGGCGAACCGTCCGGCGCCACCAGGTACTTGGGGACGACGAAGAGCGAGATGCCCTTCACCCCCGCCGGGCCGCCGGGGATCTTGGCGAGCACCAGGTGGACGATGTTCTCGCTCAGGTCGTGGTCGCCGCCGGAGATCCACATCTTGGCGCCGGTGATCCGGTACGTGCCGTCGGGCTGCGGCACCGCCCGGGTGGTGATGTCGGTCAGCGAGGAGCCCGCCTGCGGTTCGGAGAGGCACATGGTGCCGAAGAAGCGGCCCTCGACCATGGGCCGCACGTAGGTGTCGACCTGCTCCGCGCTGCCGTGGGCCAGCAGCAGGTTGGCGTTGGCCACCGTCAGGAACGGGTAGGCCGCGGTGCCGACGTTGGCCGCCTGGAACCAGGCCGTGCAGGCGTGGGCGACCACCTGCGGCAGCTGCTGCCCGCCCACCGCGTGGTCCATCGCCGCACCGACCAGACCGGACTCGGCGAAGACCCGCAGCGCCCGCCCGACCTCCGGGATGATGTGCACCCGCTCGCCGTCGAAGGTCGGTTCCTGGGCGTCGTTCTTCTTGTTGTGCGGGGCGAAGTGCTCGGCCGCGATCCGCGCGCTGAGGTCGAGCACCGCGTCGATCGTGTCCCGGTCGTGCTCGGCGTAGCGCTCGCGCGCGGTCAGGGCGGTGACGTCCAGCCAGTCGTGCAGCAGGAAGTCCAGGTCGCGGCGGGAGAGCAGGAGGGAGGCCATGGCGGGTGCGTCCAATCGGGCAGCCGGTCTGCGGGCAGGCCCCATTCTCCGCCGTGCCCGCGCGCGGGCACGGGCGGGGCCGACCGGTCACCGCCCACGACGGCCCGGCCGACCCGGCCGTCCCGGAGCCCCCGTCCCCGCGCGGGGCGGGGACGGGGGCTCCGGGCCCCGCACGGCTTGCGCCCGCCGTGCGGGGCCCGGGGTGCGGTCAGGCGGCGAGGAGGTCGGTGAGGTCGTCGGCGTGCTCTTCCTCCTCCTCGAGGATGGATTCGATCAGCCGGCGGGTGGTGGGGTCGTGCTCGCCGAGCCAGCGGGCGATCTCCTGGTAGGTGGAGATGACGATGCGCTCGGCGAGCAGGTTGTCCTCCAGCATCTTCTTGAGGTCCGTCTCGCCGGGAGTGGTGTAGTCGGTGTGGGCGCGCTGGACGAGGGTGGCGGGGTCGAAGTCGGGCTCGCCGCCGAGCTGGGAGATCCGTTCGGCGGCGCGCAGCGCGTGCTGCATCTCCTCGGCGGCGTGTTCGGTGAACTCGGCCGCGACCTGCGCGCGATCGATGCCGGTGGCCGAGATCGCGTGCCGGGTGTAGCGCAGCCAGCACACCACCTCGGTGGCGACCACGTCGTTCAGGACGGCGATCACCTTCTCGGCGTCCAGACCGTAGGTGGCCGTCAGGGCGCCGTCGGACATCTTCTGCCGGGCTTCGTCCCGGATGCGGGTCACGTCGATGACGAAATCGTCGCCAGCCATGCGGTACTCCCAGGTGGTGGGGGGTGAGAACGGTTCTCCCAGCGATTCCCGCAGCCGGTGGCGGCGACACGGACGGGCCCGCGACACCACCGGTCTGCACCAGCGCGAGCACGCGGACGCCCGGTCCGGGCGGGGTGCGTCAGCGGGTGAGGGAGTCCAGGTCGCGCAGGAAGTCGCCGAAGCCGCCGGGGCGCGGGGGTCGCGCCGGGCGGAGGTGGTGACGGGGGTGTCGGGGGTCCGTTTGACGCGGTGGCCGGCGGCCTCCAGGGCCGCGACCAGGGCGCGGTCCTCGCCGACGGCCAGCGGGGGGAAACCGCCGACCGCGCGGTAGGCGTCGGCCCGGACGGCGAGGTTGGCCCCGTGGACGTGGCGGTGGCCTCCGGCGCCCGCCGGGTGCCGGTAGTGCCGCCGGAAGGCCCCGGCGGTGGCCTGCCGGTGGCCGGTCCAGTCCGTGACGCGGACGGTGCCGACGACCGCGTGCCATCCGAGAGCCGCGTGGTCGAGCTGGCGGGCGAGCCATTCGGGCGGGACCCGGGAGTCCGCGTCGGTGTGGGCCAGCCACACTCCGGCCGGGGCGAGGGCGGGCCCGGTGGCGAGGGCGGGCCCGGTGGTGAGGGCGGGCCCGGTGGTGAGGGCGAGGTCCACGGCCCGTTCGCTGCCCGCCGCGCGGGCCGCCCCGACGTTGCCGGCCGTCAGCTCCAGCACCTGCGCGCCGTGCCGGCGGGCGACGTCCGCGGTGGCGTCCGTGCAGGCGTCCGCCACCACGACCACTCGGTGCGGCAGCGCCCGTACCCGGGGGTGGCGCAGCGCCCGGTGGAGTGCGGCCAGGCAGCTGCCGAGCAGTTCTTCCTCGTCGCGGGCGGGGACGACGACGGCCACCGCGCGGATCACGTCAGGCCCTCGGCGGCGGCGACGGACAGGTCGGCGGCCGGGGTGCCGGGCCGGTCCGGGCGGACGAAGACGTCCAGCAGGAAGTCCGGTTCGGCGTGTGCGGCGATCCGCACCAGGGCCGGGTGGGCGCGGGCCTGGCCGTGGACGGCCTCGGCGCTGCGGGCGTGGTCCGGGACGGGGCGGCGCCAGTGGACCAGCAGGAGCGTGCCGCCCGGCTCCAACGCGTGCACGGCCCGCTCCAGGACGTCCGCGGCGTCGTCGGCGGTGAAGTAGTACAGCAGCTCGGACAGGACGACGAGGTCGAAGGCACCGTCGGGCCAGTCGTCCGGCAGTTGGCGGTGCTCCACCCGCACGTGCGGCGCCCGCGCGAGGCGGGCCCGGGCCACGGCGCGCTCCTCCCGGTCGCACGCGAGCAGGGCGTCGCAGCGTTCGGCCAGCAGCGCGGACAGGACGCCGACCGAGCAGCCCGGCTCGAACGCGCTGCGGTAGCGCGGCTCGGGGAGCGCCGCGAGGGTGAGGGCGTACTTCCGCCGCTCGTACCAGCGCTCGGCCAGCCGCCAGGGGTCGTCCCGGTCGGCGTACATGCCCGCGAAGTAGGCGGCCGGGGTGGCGGCGCCGGTCGGGCGCCCTCCGGCGGGGCGCGGGGGTGTGGTCATCGCCAGAGCACCTCGAAGTCGCGCCGGAAGTGGGCGAGTTCGTCCGGAGGCAGGATCGCCGCGTCGCCCGGTCCGTTGCCGAGCGGCTCGATCTGGCTGCGGAAGCACCGCAGTGCCGCGTGCTTGCGGGCCCGGGCGGCCGGGGGCAGTGCGATGCGCGCCGCCCGGCTCCAGGGCAGCCGCGGATCGCCCGGCACCGCCCAGTGCCACGCCCACACCGGGTACTCCCACACCGGCACCCCCCGCGCGGCCCCGGCCGCCAGCGCCGCGCGCCCGGCGGCTTCGTGGTCCGGGTGCAGGTCCGCGCTGAACGGCGCCACGCACAGGTCGCAGTCCGCGAGCAGCCCGGTCAGCTCGGCGGCCAGCGCCGGCTCGTGGCGGGCCACGCCGCTGTCGGGCAGCCCCAGCCGCACCGCCGGCACGTCCGCCCCCAACTCGCGTGTCGCCCGGCGCAGTTCCCGGGCACGCAGGGCTGCCAGGTCGCGGGCCGCGGCGGCGGTGCTGTGCGGATGGGACGCCTCGCCGTCGGTGACGGACACCAGGCGCACCCGGACACCGGCCGCGGCGAGGACGGCGATCGTGCCGCCGAAGCCGAGGACCTCGTCGTCGGGGTGCGCCGCCACGACCAGGACGACGGGCGGGCCGTCCGGGCGGGCGGGCAGGCAGGCGAGCGGGTCGACGGCGGGGAGGCGGTGCAGCGGCGCCCACGCCCGCCAGTCCTGCTCCGGCGTCCCGGGCGCCTGGATCGGGTCGGCCGCGGCCCGCCGTCCGGGGCCGGGAGCCGCCGTCGGAACCGGACGGCCCGTCATCCGTCCTCCCATTCCGGACGGGCGTCGCGGGCCGCCGCGCCGAGGCCGGCCAGATCGCGCTCCGCATGGTGCTGGCGCAGGTAGACGGTCAGGTCGGCGACGGCCCGCGCGTGCACGGCGTCGTGGCCCAGCGGGGCGGCGCCCAGCGACCGGCCGACCCTGGCCAGCACGTCCCCGGCGGCGTGCTCGACGGCGGCCCGCACCCGCATCGTGCGGCGGCGCGCGGTGCCGGCCGCGTCGAGGGGGTCGGCGTCGACGGCGGCGGCCGCGCCCTCCAGCAGGGCGTCGACGGTGGCGAGGTGCGCGTCGACGGCACCGAGATGGGCCAGCGCGTGCGGGCCCAGGTCCCACGTGCGCGCGGCCTCCAGCAGCGTGCGGGCGACCGCGCGGGCCCCGCCGTGCCAGCAGGCGGCGACGCCGATCCCGCCGTGGTGGAAACCGGGGCGCTCCAGGTACGCGCCCGGCTCACCGAGGGGGACGGCCCGGACGTCCTCCAGGACCACGTCCAGGGTGTCGCTGCCCGCCATGCCCGGCCCGGGCCAGCTGTCCGGCAGCGGGACGAGGCCCGGCTGCGCCACCTCGACGGCGAACAGCCGCCGCCGCTCCCCGTCGCGGGCGGTCACCAGCGCGTGGGTGCACACCCGGGCGCCCGAGCAGGACGGCTTCACCCCGGACAGCCGCCAGCCGTCCGAACCGCGGCGCGCCTCCAGGCGGTACCCCGGCGGCTCGGCCGCCCACACCCCCCAGCGCGGCCCCGCTCCGCCGTCCAGCGCGAAGTCCGAACTCCGGGCCCCGAGTTCGGCGAGGATCGCGACGGCATCCGCATGGCCCTCGCCGAGCCGGGCCAGGGACAGGTCCCGCTGCGCCCACCGGGTCAGCGCCGCCCAACGCTCCGCGGTCCGCCCGGAACCCGGCAGCGGAAGGTCCAGCTCCCCGTCGGCCGCCATCCGGGTGAACGCCTCGGCGATCGTCCGGCGGTGGCCCGCCGTGGCGCAGACCTCCCCGGCGGACCCGTCCGGGGCGCGGCCGTGCACGGTGGTGCTCACGGACTGCCGGCCCGGTCGGACGGGTGGGGGCCCTGCTGCCGAGGCACCCGGACGGGCCAGGGCGGCAGGGTGGAAGGCCGGAAGGACGGACCAGCGAACACGTTGAGCTCCTCACCATCGCACCGGACGATTCGACAGCCGCCCGGCATCGCCCCCGACTCTGCCCCCCACCCCGGACGCCCGCACCCCGACCGCGCCCCAGGCCCGCCCCCGCCGGAGGACTCCCGGCGTCCGGCCGCCCGCGTCGACCACCTGCGTCGACCGCCCGCGGACCAGCCCCGGCGGACCCTGCGGCCGCGGGGAGGGGGCGCCCACCCACGGGTGAAGGCCATCCGCTCGACGGCCCGATCCTCCCGGACATCGCCGACGCGCCCCTCGTGCCGGTCCGGCTCGATCCGGTCCCGACTCCGTTCCCGCAGTGCCTGACCGGGCACCGCGGACGGTTCGCGTCCGGGCCGGTCACCGATCGGTGAGTTCCGCGAGCCCGCGGGCGAGCGCGGCCTGCTCTAGGTCGTTCACGTCTCATCACGCCCGGAGGGTACGGGTCGGGCCGGGGGAGGCGGCCGGGGAAGGTGCGGCCGTCCGCTGCGAGGCTCTTCCGCTGAGGTGTCTGGGTCAGGGGTGCAGGGCGGTGGCGATGGCGTGGGCGAGGGGGGTGGTGGGGCGGCCGGTGAGCCGGGAGAGGTCGCCGGTGCGGGTGGCGCATTCGCCGTCGGCGACGTTCAGGTCGAGGGCGGCGACGGCGTGGGCGATCGGCTGGGGCAGGCCCGTGTCGGTGAGGAGTTTCTCGTAGTGGCCGGCGGTCACCGGCTGGTAGACGACGCTGGTGCCGGACTGCCGGGAGATTTCTTCGGCGAGTTCGGCGAAGCTCCACGCGGTGTCGCCGCCGAGTTCGTAGCCGGCGCCCTCGTGGCCGGTGCCGGTCAGGACGGCGGCGGCCGCGGCGGCGTAGTCGGCGCGCGAGGCGGAGGCGACGCGGCCCTGTCCGGCGGCGCGGACGATCGTGCCGGTGCGCAGGGCGGGGGCCAGGGCGTCGGTGGCCATCTCGTGGTAGAGGCCATTGCGCAGCAGGGTGTGGGGCAGGTCGCGGGCGCGCAGTGCGGCCTCGGTCCTGCGGTGGTTGACGGAGACGGGGCCGCTGATGGTGCCCAGCAGGCTGGTGTAGGCGAGCAGGGCGACGTCGGCCCGGGCGGCGGCGTCGATGACGACCTGGTGCTGGGCGACGATGTCGCGGTGGAACTCGTTGCCGGAGATCAGCAGTACCTTGTCACCGGCCCGGAGGAGACCGTCGAAGGAGGCGGGGTCGTTGTAGTCGCCGGGTACGACAGTGACGCCCCGCCCGGCGAGGTCGGCCGCCTTGCCGGGGGTGCGGACCACGGCGGTGATCTCGCGGGCGGGTACGGTGCGCAGGAGTTCGGCGACGGTCAGGCGGCCGAGCCGGCCGTTGGCGCCGGCGACGACGATGCTCATGGTGCGGGGTTCCTCCCCTGTACGGGCGGGTGGGCGGCTGCGGTGCGCGGAACGGGGACGCGACGGCGGCCCGTGGGCCGCGCTTCGCTGGCGTGGAGGCGGTGGTCGGCGGTGCGGCCCGCCAGGAACCGGGCGGTGGGGCCGTCGGCACGCGGCCGTACTCGGGTCTTCTGCCTCCCCGCCCGTCCCGCGTACGGCTCGGCGGCGCCGGGCAGCTCGCGCTCCTCGACCGCGGCTGACGGACGAGGCGGAGCGGACGAGGCGGAGCGGACGAGGCGGGGCGGGCGAGTTCGGTGGCGAGGCGCACGCGGGCATTCTCCCGTCGCGAGTTCTCACCGGGGCGGGTTTCGGCCGGACCGATGGTCCGTGCCCAGTGCCCGCCGCCGCGCGGCACCGGCGTAGGGCGCACGACCTGCCGCGGGCCAGGGCGGCTTCCGGCCGGCCGGGAGATGAGGCCGACCACCGGGGAGACACCCGCCGTCCGCAGGCGAGGAACACGCCGGCGGCCCGCAGCCGAAGACGCCCCAGAGCCGGGCCCGTGCTCGAACGCGCGGGAACGCTGACCCCAGGCAAGACGGCGGCGGGCGCGACCACGGACCGGATGGTCTCGCCGACCGCCCCGACCGCCCCGACCGCCGCCGGAGGGCGGGCACCGGCCGGACCGCGAGCCGTTGTCATCCGGTATGGCGTTGGAACGACCAGCGACGTCTACCGCTCCTCGATGCCGACCGGCATCCGGCTCAAGCCGGTGAACCCCTTGTCCGGTTCGACGCCGAGAGCGACGGCCCGTCGGCGCGGGGGAGCGGCGATCAGCGCATCTTGCGCCCATCTGCTCCGCGGCCACCACATCCCTTGCGCGTTGGTCTTCGTCCCCGGCGTCGTCCGGAACGGAGCAGTGGGCCCGCTGCACCCTGCGGCCCGGTGCCGCGCTGATGCCCGGGGCCTGCTCAAGGGGCTCGCCCACCCTCGGCAGGTCAGCGGCGAGACCGCTCAGCACGGTGCCCCGGGCAATGACGGTGTGGGCCTCCGGCACTCAGGGCGCGGCCGGTACGTCCGTCAGCATCAACAATGACGGCAGCCTCTGGGTCGGCACTGTCAAGCTCCACGGCGCCTGCTGAGCACCCCCCGCCGATCACTGCCGTGTCCGGCCGGGTAACCGTCCGGACACGGCAGTGCCGCGCTGAATGCCGCCGACACCAAGGATTCGGAAAAGTTCACAGAATAGTAAATCGCGCCCTCGCGGGAATTTTTTCTGCGGTTTCTGCGGCCTGGTTAATTCTGTATAAATTCCATTTCGAATTCCCGGTTCAACTGGGTCGTAGAGGACCCGCATACACCTCATACCCAGTGGCACGACGCCGGGGGTCGCCGCACAGGCGTCCGAAGTCAGTACTCTCAGTCACCACAAGGCGTGCCCGGGCCCAACGCGGCCAAGCCACTTACCATCACCCTCGCCCGCTGACCGCCGCGTCGCACCACCACGCGTACAGCGCGAACTGGATCGCCATCAAGAGGAGTTGAAAGAAAGCCGGGTTCTTCCGGTCGGTGCGTCAAGGCGGCCGGTTCCGTGGCGGCAGGGAAAGTGCGGACCGGATCGGCGGTCGCAGCCGGGCTGTAGGCAGCCGGCCGTGGGGTGCGACGAAACGTCCAGGATGCGCGGATGACTCCTCAATCTGGACGTCGCCGTGCCCGAATTGGTGCTCTACTCGGGTGCCGGGTGCCGGGTGCCGGGTGCCGGGTGCCGGGTGCCGGGTGGCAGTGGTCTGGTGGTCCAAGAGCATCCTGCCGGGCCGTACTGCGGGTGGGCCATGCGGCGTGAAGCGGGGTCAGCCGCCGGGAGCGAGTGTGGACCGGGCAGTCAGGTCTGTGCCGCCCCCCATCAAGGGGCGGCACAGACCTGACGCCGTCAACAAGCTGCCTGCGCGCTCACGACCGGCGGGTCAGACGGAGATGTCGGCGGTGCAGTAGGTCCACCACGGACTGGCGTAGGGAATGCCGAGCCACTTGGTGCCGCAGATCTTGATGCTCCCGACCTGGATGAACTTCTGCGCCGTGGCCTTGCCCCGGTCGGCCGTCAGCTTCTTCGTCTCCCCGCCCCCGAAGCCCACCGAGATCTCGACGGTGGCCGTGTAGTAGGTACCGTCGCCGGTGTAGATCCAGACCCAGCCGTCGGAGCAGTTGTCGACCTGGACCTGGACGTTGTCGAATCTGTAGTACTTGGTGCAGCTGGCCGTGGCCGAGGCGCTCGCCCCGGCTGGGGAGGCCGACACGGTGGCCAGCGCGGCCACGGCGAGACCCAGGACGCCCGCCGTCTTCACCAGTTTGCCCGACAGTGTGTTCAAGGTGGCAACTCCCATGCTGTGGACCCGGCCTGTCTGTTCGTCCGATCACCCCACTGTGCCGTCCCGCTCACGCACGGCGCTTCAGTCATACGACTGCTTCCTGCGCTTCACTTTCGCCGAGCGCCCCGCCACCCCCGGCCAGCGGTAGCGGGTGGTGCTGCGGAACCTGACCGACCTGACAGGCCCGTTGCCCAACGCCCCCGCCCGACCCCGCCACCAGGACCACGTCCAGGGTGTCGCAGCCCAGCCCAGCCCAGCCCTGCCCGGGCGCGTCCTGCCGGCCGGGGGCGTGGGGCGCGGGGATCTTCTCTCTCGTACGTGGTCAAAGTGGCTCTGAGCTGGGATTTTGCGTGAATATCGGTCGTGGGCGGACGGTAGAGTGCGGCTCTCTTCCTCCTTGTACGAAGACGGAGTACGCATGTCCTCGCCCGCCTCCTACGCCTCCTCGCGCTCGCTGGCAACCGCCTGCTCGGTGCTGCTGGGCCTGACCGGCCTGGGGGGAGTGCCTGGTTCGACGGTGAGATCGGCGCGGACCGGCATTGGCGCCGCCGCCTGCGCGACCGCCGTACCCTGCTGCTGGTGACCGGCCCTTTCGCCAGCGTCTTCGACTTCCGGCCCGCGGCCGAGGCCGGACGGCTTTTCCTCCTCACCGCCTCGGCCCGGCTCGTCGGCGACCTTTGATCTCAGCCCTGTTCGATGCGAGGACCCGCCGTCCGAGTCGGGGCCGCCCTGTTCGACGGCCGCGCGCAGCCGGGCCGCCGTCGCCACCGCCGCCTTCCGGGTCACCGGGTCCTCGCTGTCGGCCAGCAGGGCGAGCAGTTCCACCGCCGCGGTGAGCACCGGCACCGGCGCCTCGCGCAGCAGCGGGAGCTGCTCGGCCGTGCGGTGGCCGGCGGACTCGGCGGGATCGGCGGCGCGACTGGGTCAACCGCCACAGCGGCACCCACCGGGCGGCCGCCGGCGGGGACCGGCTGTTCCGGTGGCCCGCCTTCGCCCGGTGGGCGATACGCGGCCGCTACCGCCGTCGCCTACGCTCTCGAACTCCCGTCCGGGCAGCCGCCCGGCGGCCGCACGAGAGTGGAGCGCAGCACCGCATGCACCAGCGAAGCAAGCGAACCGTCGCCCGGGCCGGAGTGCTGGCCCTGGTGGCCGGCGGCATCGCGACAGCCGTACCGGCGACCGCCCAGGCGGCCTCGTACAACGGGGTCTGTGGATCGGGCTACAGCACCATCGACCACCGGGACCTCAACTCCGGCGGCACGGTCTGGCTGACCTACAGCAGCTCCACCGGCAAGAACTGCGTGGTGACGATCCGCAACAACCCGGGCCCCGCCCTGCAGATGCTCGCCGGGCTGAAGAAGGCCGGTGCCTCCAAGTGGGCGGCCCTGGACGAGGACTACTACACGACGTACGCCGGCCCGGTGTACCTCTACGCACCCAACTCCTGCATCGACTGGGAGGGCGGGATCGGGGAGAACGTCAGCGGCGGCTTCGACTCCCACTGCGGCTGATCGCTTGATCCCTTGATCCCGTGGCGCTCCGGGGCCCGCTGCCGTCGGTACGGCTGCGGGCCTCCGGTACGGCTTACCCCCGCGGGCGCGGGAGCAGCTGATGCCGCGCGCCGCACCGGGGGAACTGCTCGCCGCCGCTCCGGCCGGGACGGCAGCGTCAGCCAGAAGCCGTCCCAGCCGGACGGCCTCTGCAGACTTGCCTGTCCACCCTGGTTGCCACTCCAGTGAGGGGCGGTAAATCCTCACGCCGTACGGCCCGGGCCCGTTAACCTGCCGCCCATGTCCAATGAGACGAGTCCCGCACAGACCATGATCCAACGCTTGCTGTGCTGCGTCTGCGGGCAGAGCACCGACGATTCCGGGGACTATGTGCTTCTCGGGATCAGCTCCCCCATCGGCCCTGCCGAGCAGTGGCTCGGCGCCCACGCGGAGCACCTCAACGGTGTCCTCGCCCGTGGCTTTTCGGTCGAGGTGCACACGATGTGACTCTGGGCGCGCGCTGGGGCGCTCCCCGTCGATCCGGCCTGGCCGCACCCGGGCGGCCAGGCCGCCGAGCACGAGCAGGACATGCAGCGCCACTACTGCCCGACCTGCGGCCGGCGTCCGGACGATGCGACCTACGACACCGAACTTCAGGGGAGCTGGGACGGCGAGGAGGAGTGCGAGCCCTACCGTGCCGAGACCGACCGGACCCGCGAAGCCCAGGCCGCCCTCGACCTCAAGGCCGCCGGCGAAGCCCAAAAAATGCACCTTCCAGCAGGGGTAAGACCATGGGCGAGTGCATCGACTAAGCGTTCGAGGCGATCGACCCGAGGCGCCCGGGCCGGCCCGCAGTGACCGACTGGGGGCCGGTGGAAGACCTCCTGGGAACCATTCTCCCGGAGGACTTCAAGAAGATCATCGAGACCTACGGGTCGGCTGGTGCCGGGGGTGACGGTAGTGGGCGTGGGCATCGAGGAGATGCCGGAGTGGCTGGGCGCGGTGATCGGACTGCCGACCGAGGACCGGGTGGTCCCGGCTTCCTGGGACCTCGGGGCCGCGTGGCTCGGTTTCCAACTGCCCGCGGAATAAAGCGCTTTGGCCGTTCGGGGTGTCGCGGGTGTTCTGGGCGGACCGCGGTGGTCTCGCGCGTGTCGGGTCGGCGGCGGGGGCCGTGCGGCGGGTCTTCCGGGAGTGCCCCTTCCCTTTTCTGGTCTGGACACGTCATCCTGGTCTCCCGTATCCGCGCACCGGCACGTCCGGTCCGTGTGCCGCCCTGCGTTCGTACCGCCGTAGCACGTCGCCCGTCCCGCCAGGCAGTTCTGCCGATCAGAGGAGCCGATCATGCGGATGTCCGTCGTACGCGCGCTGACGGGGGTGGCCGCCGTGGCGGCCGTCGTCGTGCCGGCCGGTAGCGGCGAGGCGGTGGTGCCGCCCGAACACGCCGTCATCGTCTGCCAGAGCGCGAGTTTCTACGCCAACTACGACAGCGCGTCGGGGCCGGTGGGGCTGGTGCGGGTGCTCGGCTACGGCAACAAGGTCGGCCACACCAGGGGTGTGCACCCGGTCTACAACGGCTGGGCGGCGACGTTCGACTTCGGCAAGGGCGACTGGGGCTACGTCCGCAACGAGTGCCTGGGCGGGTACGACTCCTGGTGACGCCGGTGACGCCGGTGACGCCCCCCGCGCACCCGATCATCCCCCCGGCCATCCCGCCGGCCCGTACTCGACGAAGGAGACCCCCTCGTGACCGCATCCCGCACCCTCCTGCGCGTCGCCGCGAGCGCCTGCGTCCTCGTGACGGCGGTGACGGCGACCGTCGGCACCGCCGCGGCGGCCAACGGCACCGTCGGGCACCGCGAGACCGTCTGTGCCCAGGATCTGTACGTCCGTACCGCACCGGGCGGCGCCTGGACGGGCACCCTGTACACCGGTCAGACGTTCACGGTCGAACGCGTCCAGAGCGGCTGGGTGTACGGCTTCGCCTACGGCGACATCAACCGGCACGGCTGGGTGCAGGACGGCTGGTTCTGCTGAACGCCTCCGCCCGGGAGGTCGCCGCCGGGCGGCCCGGCGTTCTCCGCCCCGGCCCGTCGGTGAGGTTCTTCCTGCCCCGGTGGCCGTGCCTCGCGCATGCCGGCAGGAGCCGTCGTCAAGAGCCGCGAGCCGGTTGAGCGGGTCGTGCGGGTCGTGCGGGTCGTGCGGGGGCAGGTTCCCGGGGTGGTCGGGCGGTAGGTTGTTGTCGAGGCTGTGGCGGTGGGTGCCGGGTGTGGTCCGGTTTCGCCGGTGCGGGCCTGTGCCGGTGGGCTGTAGGTGGGTTTCGGCATCTGCCGGCGGGTTCGGCCGGCTGTGACCGTGTCCCTTCACGGTGTAGGGCCGGTGGGGTCTCCTCCTCGCTGATCGAGGCCGGGGGAGTGGGTGGTTGACGTCGGCGGGGAGGTGCCGTCCGCCGGGGGTGACAGGTGGCGAGGGTGTCTTCCCCGGTGCCTGGGGACCGGGGACGGATGGCCGGTGCCCGGGCATGCGGGTGCGTGGTCGGGGCAGGAGCGGTGCGACCGCTCGTGCGCACGGCACGGGCGGAGGGCCCGATCGGCCTGGACGTGGGTCGGGATCGGCTCGGGTGTTGCGGGCCGGACTGCCCGGGGGCGTCCGGTCGTGGTGGCGGAGAGGTGGGACTTCCATGTGTCGTCTGTTCGGGATGAGCAGTGCTCCCAGGCGCAGCCGCGCGACGTTCTGGCTCCTGGAGGCGCCGGACAATCTTAGTGCGCAGAGCCGTCGTGAGCCGGACGGTACGGGGTTGGGCTACTTCACCGCCGAGGGGGCGCCGCAGGTGCACAAGGCTCCCGTGGCGGCGTTCCGGGACCGGGCGTTCGCCGAGGATGCCGCGGTGGTGGAGTCGATGACGTTCCTGGCGCACATCCGGTTCGCCTCCACCGGAGGGCTGGAGGGCGTCAACACCCATCCGTTCGAGCAGGACGGGCGGCTGTTCGCACACAATGGGGTGATCGGGGGCCTCGATCGGCTCGACGTCCGTCTCGGGCCGGCCCGGTCGCTGGTGAAGGGGGACACCGACTCCGAACGGTTCTTCGCCCTGATCACCCGGGAGAGTGCCGCCCGTGGCGGTGACGTCGCGGCCGGCATCGAGGCGGCGGCCCGCTGGGTGGCCGAGAACCTGCCCGTCTACGCCCTCAACATCGTTCTCACCACCGCCGACGAGCTGTGGGCGCTGCGCTACCCGGACACCCACGAGCTGTACGTCCTCGAGCGCCGGCCCGGCGGCCACCACGGCGACCGGCACCTGGACCACGCGGGCACCGCCGGACGCATGCACGTCCACTCCGGCGACCTCGCCCGCACCCGGGCGACGGTGATCGCCAGCGAGCGGATGGACGACGATCCGCACTGGAGGCTGATGGAGTCGGGGGAACTGCTGCACGTCGGCGCCGACCACACCGTCACCCGGCGGACCGTCCTGGCGGGCGAGCCGGTTCACCGCCTGTCCCTGGCCGACCTGGAGCCCGAGGCCGCTGCTTCCCAGAAGGGGAGCTGAGCCTCACCCGCGCCGTCGAGGTGTCCTTGGCCGGGGCGCGGCCGGGGCGCGGCTGGTACCGCCGGGAGGTGCGCGGTGTTCGAGGGCGTCGGCGCCGTGGAGCGCGCGCAGGAGCTGTCCGCCGCGGTCGGGGCCACGTCTGCGGCCGTGCTGCTCGCCATCCCGGCTCGCGGCCGCCGTCCCGGTCGGCCGGCCGGTGGGGTGGAGCGCGCCACGGTGTCCACCTCCTGGACGCTGCGCCTCCCGGGTGGGTCTAGGGCGTGTGTCGGAATTGCTTTAGGTGGGCTGATGTGAGTGCGCGGGGGCGGAGTTACCGATACGTCGGACCGGTTGAGCTGAAGGCTGCGGTCCGGCCTGGCAGCGGCGGATGCCCGATCAGCTCGGCGGCTGACTTCAACGGTTGGATCGCCGAGCGATCGGCAGCGGAGCTGACCGAACCGTTCACCTTCGTGGTCGGCACGGACGGTGTGCTCCGGCTGGCGCCGCGGCGAAGCGAGCACGTGGCCTGCGCCGGCGGAGGCATGGTTCTGAGTGCCGGCGAGATCAGCTTCACGCGCGAGGCAGACCGGTGGACCGTGGGCGAGGTCAGCAACCAGTCCACCGGATACTGCCCGGACGTGATCTCCTGGTCGGCAGTTGCTCATGCTCTGGACGACGCAGAACTTGTGCGGCCCTCCGGCTTCACCCATCAGGTGGTGTTCCGCCGGTGCCCCAACTGCCAGGAGCACAACATCGTGCGCGAGGACGACTTCGTCTGTGTCTTCTGCGGCAGCGATCTACCGGAGACGTGGAACGTGGATCCCACCGCGTGAGGGCCAGGGGTCACAGCCACTCGTTGATTGCCGCGACGAGGACGGTCGCCTCGTAGCGGACCGCGAGTTTGTCGTATCGCGTGGCGACGGCGCGGTTCCTCTCGAGGCGGTTGATCCCGCACTC
The DNA here is from genome assembly GCF_948472415.1 of Kitasatospora fiedleri. Classification (NCBI taxonomy): domain Bacteria; kingdom Bacillati; phylum Actinomycetota; class Actinomycetes; order Kitasatosporales; family Streptomycetaceae; genus Kitasatospora; species Kitasatospora fiedleri. Next base: position 107,454 of record NZ_OX419520.1, read on the forward strand.
GACCGCGTGACGTTCGCGGTAGTCGGTCCTGTCGAACCTCGGTGGTCGGCCACCGCGAGAGCCGAGCTTCCGCCGGTTGCGTGCCTGGTCGGCCTTGCCGGGGATGGTGCAGCGGATCCCTCGGCGGCGGAGGTAGGCGCGGTTCTTGCAGGAGGCGTAGGCCCGGTCCGCCCGCACGCGATCGGGACGGCCACGCGGCTGGCCCGGTCCGAGGCGGGGCACGCGGACCCTCTCCAGTATGGCTTCGAACTGCGGCGAGTCCCCGCGCTGCCCGGCGGTCACCACGATCGACATGGGCTTCTGGCCCTGCTCGACCGCCAGGTGGAGCTTGTGGTGAACCCGCCGCGTGACCTCCCCAGCCCATGGTCACCGGGCTCGGTGAGGATTCCGCCCGGCGGTTCCTTCTGCAACTCGCCGTGGCTACGGGCTCCGGCCGCATGCTGATGCGCGCGGCAGACCGTGGAGCCGACGCTCAGGTCCCACGTGATCGCACCCTTCGCGTCCGCCATGGACTGGAGCCGGGTGAGGATCCGTTGCCGGGTGCCGTTCCGCTGCCACCGGCGGAACAGGTCGTACACCCGACTCCATGGTCCGTACTCGGCGGGGACGTCCCGCCACGGAACACCGGTCCGGACACGGAACCGTATGCCGTCGATCAGCTGCCGCCGAGCCCAGACCGGCGGTCACCCCGCCCTGGCGCCCTTCGGCAACAACGGCTCCACCACCGCCCACTGCTCGTCCGTGAGATCTCCCCGACCCATGAACCGAGATCACCCCCAGCCCAAGATCTACTTTCGATACACGGCCTAGCTGTCGGGGGAGTCGTCCCGGCTTCGGCGGCAGGCCGCTTCTTGCGGTGCTGTGGTACCGGGCCCTGGCATGCCGGTCTACCGGCTCCCGCTCTGCCGCTTTGGTGCAGGTGCGGTGCCGGGGTGGGGTTGATCGGCGCCGGGTCGTTGTGCGGGTCTTGTGGGAGGGGTGGGTGTCAGGGGTTGCCGGTGTGTCGGGCGTCCGGCTCCGGGCGGTTGTTGCGGCGGCGGGTTTCGAGTGCGCTGCGCAGGTTCGGCAGGTCGGTGAGGGTGATCTGTTCGGCGAGGCGGGCGAGCAGTCGGCGCAGGGCCCGTTCGTCGCGGTCGCGGACGGCTTCGGCGAGGGCGGTGAGCAGTGATGCCTGGGGGTGGGGCTCGGGCGTTCGGATCGTTGGCACGGGGTGCTGGCCCCTTCTGCTGGTCGGCTGGCGGGTGGCGCGGGTGGCGGGGCGGTGTTGTCCTCGTCGGCTCGGCCCCGAAGATTATCTCTTCGCGGGACACGGAAAAATCTATGCCGGCCGAGGTAGACATCGTCGCGGGGCGGGGTTAGTGTCTCTCTCGTGAGGAAGAAGTCGACGGAACCGCCAGACACGAACTGGCGGGAGCGGTACCGGTAGTGCCGGAAGTTTGCAGGTCGGCACGGTCGCGGAGCTTCGAAGCCACGCCAGGATTGGTGCAGTGCGGCGACGGGGCTGGCGGCCGGGCCGGGTGGCCCGCGGTGATCAGGGGCCGCCACCGGCAGTACCGCAGTGAAGTCGGAAGTGAAGCGAAGCCGCAGTACGGCAGTCGCAGCAGTCGCAGTACGCGGGATCTCAGCAAAGGCGCCGGACTGCGGGCGCGCGTGTTGAGTCGGCAGTACCCAGTCAGTTGGAATCAGTAGTTCGCAGGAATCACGCAGAGGAAACGGAGGGCACGAGCGCCATCAGGATCGCCCGGCCGGTGAGGCAGCAGTGCTCGTCCGGGCGGACACCGCAGACCCCTGAGAGTACGAAGGACGGTGGTTTCCGGTCACGCATACGCGATCCCGCACGCCCCCTCGACGGGGCGGGTGCGGAAGTAGAGAACACCGGCCCAGGGCCGGTGGATGGTGTGGTACCCCTTCGGGGCCCCGGAGCCGTAACGGCGCCGGGGCCCCTCGACGCGTTCTCGAACCAGGTAGCAGGAAGAGGTGCAGTGACAACGGCAACCAACCGGCCCCACATCCCCGACACAGTCAACTCCTTCGACGATGACGACTACCCCGCCTACACCATGGGCCGCGCCGCCGAGATGACCGGCACCACGGCCGGCTTCCTGCGCGCCCTGGGCGAGCAGGGCGTCATCACCCCTCTGCGTTCTGGGGGTGGTCACCGTCGTTTCTCTCGCTATCAGTTGCGGATCGCGATGCGTGCCCGTGACCTTGTCGATCAGGGCACGCCTATCGAGGCGGCTTGCCGCATCATCATTCTCGAGGATCAGCTCGAAGAGGCCCTGCGTATCAATGAGCAGCTCCGTAGGCAGGATTCCGCTTCGGACATCTGATCGGGCGGCTTTCGGTGGTGCACCCTTCCTCGCCAGGGCGGCGCGGCCACAGCCCGCCGCCGCCCGAGCAGGGGCTGCTTCCACGCGCCGCCCGGCCGGGGCGCCCCGGCACCGGCACGGGCTGTGGCCCGGTGCCGGCAGGCCCTCGCAGCCCGATCTTCACCGACTCGCACCGGCGCATCCGACCCGCCTCGGCCGGACGTCGACGTGTGTCGGGACTTCGGGGCAGGTCCGGTGTGGCTTGTACGGCCTGCGGTGGAGGCCGGCACCGCGTTGCACCGGCCGGTTCGAACCGCACCGTGCGGCGCCCAGGCCGGGCTTGCGGGCGGATTCGACACCAGATCCGTTGCCGCGCCGGACGACAGCGTGGCCGCGGCCCTGCGGTCGGTCCCGATCTGTTCCTTGCGCCAGGGGCCTGCCGCAGCCCGGCCTCTGGCCCACGGGCACGATGGTGGTCGTCGCCTTCGGGTCGGACCCGACATCAGCGGTGCCGGAATCAACGGTCGGTGGAGTTCCGGGTGTCGGTCCGTAGCGCTGCGGGCCGTGCTGGATGAGGCGCTCGACCTGGTGACTGTCGGCATTTCGGGAGGGTGGGGTAGCGACAAGATCACGGTGCTGCGCCTGGTGGAGGACGGGTTCGCCCCGCAGGCACCCGACGGCGACACCAATGGTGCTCGTGATCAGTACGGACCCGTGGCGTTACGATCCCGGGGTCGGTGCCGAGGAGGCCCTGATCGGGGGGTTCTCAGCGCGGTCGCCGTCGAGCTCGTCAAGGCGGAGAAGTCGGGCTGGGTGCGCAGCTGTGCGTGGGCCGACGGCGCGAACACCGGGCTCGGTTTCCCGGTCGATTTCACCGTGCAGGTCTCCGCCGACGACGACGCCTGGACCAGCGTCGCCGGCCGCAAGGACTGCCTCAGGTCCGCCGTCTCCGCGCAGTCCTTCGCCTTCCCGGCCGTGGACGTCCGCTACGTCAGGGTGATCGGCACCAAGCTGCGCATCGACCCGCACGGCAACCACCACATGCAACTGGCCGAGATCGAGACCGTCGGCGGCAACCTCGCCGTCAATCGTCCGGTCCGGTCCTCCAGCAGCCTGGAGTCCGCCGGCTGGCGGCGCGCCGCCGCCACCGACGGCGTACTGAACTCAGCGCTCGGCTACTCGATGGGCTGGACCAGCGCCAAGTCCCCGACCGCCACGGCCAACGAGTGGCTCGCCGTCGACCTGCAGAGCGCCGACGTGATCAGTCAGGTGCAACTCGTTCCCCGCACCGACGGCGCGAACACCGGGCTGGGTTTCCCGGTCGATTTCACCGTGCAGGTCTCCGCCGACAACGCCGCCTGGACCACCGTCGCGTCCCGGACCGGTCGGCCCCGCCCGGGCGCCGCCGGCCAGACCTTCACCTTCACCCCGGCCACGGCCCGGTACGTCCGGATCGTCGCCACCCGGCTGAGCCCCGATCAGTTCGGCGACTACTACCTGCTCCTCGGCGAGGTTACCGTCAGCTGACCCGCCCCTGGTCCGGCGCCCACCCGCCCGGACCACCGCCGGCGCGGGCGGGTCCTCTTCCGGTGACACGTACCACTGGGAGGTGTCGCACGGCAGGGCGGCCGGGGGCGTCGCCCGGAACCGGGACCGGGAGTTTTGGACCCGCCGAGGTTCGATGACCGAATTCCTGGGGGAGTCGACCAGGGCGGACAACGGCGCGGACGTTCGGGCCTCACAGCCGGGGCTCGCGCCGTTGGTGGACCGGTTGGTGGACTGGTCGGTGGTCGGTGTGAGTAGGTGGGGGTCGGTCGTGTAGGGGTCTCGTGCGCGGCAGTGGCGGGCGGGCGGGTGCAGTGGTCTTGTCCCGTCACGCCGTGCCCACCCGGATCTCCGAGGTCACCGCTGGGATGTTCCTCGGGTGATCCGGTTCTCGGGAGCCCTGCCGGTCGATGTTCCGCCATTTCGCGCTCCCCTTCCGCGTGGCCCCGGCCTGAGGGTGTGTTCGGTCGTTGGCCGAACAGGATCGGGTTCCTGTGTGCATGATGAAGTCCTTTGCTGGGCATGGGCGTTCAGCAGTGGGCGGTGCGCCGGAGCGGGGGAGGGCGGGACATGATGATGACCTGGCTCGAGGCTGCGGCGTGTGGTGCCGCAGGCGGTTTGATCGCCGAGGCGGTTGTCACCTTCGGGCGGTTACGCGCTTGGCAGCAGGCACGGCACGTCGCGCGGGTGGCCGGGGAGGCACTGCCGCCGCTGTCAGTGTTCCTGGACCCGCCGGCGGACGGACTGGCCGCGCTGTTT
>NZ_OX419521.1 GCF_948472415.1 Kitasatospora fiedleri
GCATCGACCCGCAGGGGTCCATGGAGCAGTGGGCGCGGCGCGTCGCGGCGGATCTGCTGCCCTTCGACTACGTCGTCACCAAGGGGGTTGGGCACGCTGCCCGAGCTGGTGAGGGACCCGAACGTGAAGCGGATCTGGGTGGACACCCCCGGCTTCGTGGACACCGACCCGGACGCTGACTCCGACGCGGACCCGCTGGCGACGGCCGAGCCGCCGACGCGATGCGCGAGGCGCTGGAGCACGCGGACCTGGCGCTCGTGCCGATCACCACGGAGTTCCTCTCGAAGGAGCCGGCGAGTACACGATCGAGTACGTGCTCAAGCCCGGAAGATCCCGTTCATGGTAGTCATCAACATGTGGGACGCCCGGAGCGGACGGCAAGACGCACGCGGACCTGAAGAAGGCCGAGGAGTGGTGCATCGAACGGGGCTACCCGTACGCTCCGGCGCCGTGCGCAAGTACAAGATCCACAGCAACGCGGCCGAGAAGGGTGAGACGGTGATCCACTACAAGGAGCAGGGTGTGGGCGCGAAAGCCCGCAACGACCTCTACAGCCTGGCCCTCGCCGTCGAGCAGGTCCTCTGATGGGCCGCGAGCGCGGAACCGGGCAGGAGACGCGGGCGGTGCTATCCACTGCGGCGGTGGTGAAGGGCCTGCCCCACCACTTCAAGCAGACGTCCGACCTGAAGGTGCTGACGGAAACGGAGCGGGAGGCGCTGGCCCGCGAGAGCCGCGGTCGAGATGCTGGAGCTGTCCTACTGGGCGGCGGGAAGGCTCTGCAGATCATCCGGGACGGCAGGCTATACCGGGCGACCCACGACACCTTCGAGAAGTACCTCGAGGCGCGATGGGGGATGAAGCGGGCGAACGCCAACAAGCTGATCAAGGCGTGGCCGGTCGCACAGGCTGTGTTCGAAAACAAATCGAACGCTTTGGCTCACGCGGGAGCCAAAGCGCTGCTCGCCTTCCGTAGTGCGCTGGAGCTGGTGCCTGCCGCCGAGAAGCACGGCATCGAGGCTGCGACCGAGGTGTGGGGGATGGTCCTGGAGGTCTCCCCAAGCCGACCTCGGACATGGTCCGGCAGGCTGTTCAGGCGGTCCCGGCGCAGCAGCCGTTCGACGCCAAGCGCGTCCGGCCGGTAGTGCAGGCGGCGGTCAAGCCCGCCAAGGCTTCGGCGCCCCGGCCCCGCCGCGCACCGCAGGCCCCCGCCCCGGCCGCTGCGCCCGCGGTTCCGTGGAATGACCCGCAGGCGCTCTACGGGCTGCTGCGCGAGCACATGACTCCGGAGCACCGGGCCAGCCTGCTGGAACTCCTGCGCCAGGAGTCCGCTGTCGCCGTGTAGGTCCAGCTCGTTTTACGGCCGTAAAACGACGAAGCCTCCACCCCGAGCGGGGTGGAGGCTTCGTCGTGTCGGCGTGTCAGGCGGCGGTGATGAGGCGGCGGCGGCGAGCGCGACCAGGGCGGCGATGGAGGTGTCGGTGGTGGTGATGTCGGTGTCGGTGGTGGTCTCGGTGGTCACGGGCGCTCTCCCTGGACGGCGGGGTCGGTGGTGAGGGCCATGCGGTGGAGGGCGGTGGCGAGGGCCTCGTTCCAGTCGCCGGAGAAGGTGACGGCGCGGTCGTCGATGTAGCAGGCCGCGCCGAGCTTCTTGTTGGTGACCAGCAGGACGTCGCGGGTGGTCCAGTGGGAGCGGTCGGGGTCGTCGTCGACCTCGGCGTCGAAACCGTGCCCGCGGAGCCAGTCGGCGATGTTGGGGTGGTGCTCGCGCGAGCGGGCCGTGACGACGAAAACCGCGCGCAGCTCGAGGAGGGCTCGCAGGGCCTCCAGCGCCCCGGGGATCGGCTCGCCGTAGATGCGGCCGTCCTGCCAGCCCCGGTCGTGCTGTACGAGCGTGAGGTCGAAGTCGATGCCCACGGCCTGGGTGGCGGCGGACTCGGATCGGTAGGGGACAACGGTGCCGGACAAGCTGGTGGACCTCCGTCAGGTAGGAGTGGGTGGTAGTCGGTGCGGTGGTGCACTCCGGGTCAGGCCGCCTGCGGGGGCTGCACGACGTCGCGGTGGACATGGCGGTGCGTCAGGACTGCGGAGAGGCCGGCGGTCTCGGCGAGCCGGGCGACCTCCCGGCCCAGAGCGACGCTTCGGTGGCGTCCGCCCTGGCAGTACAGGTGCACTCGGACCGGCTCTCCGGGCAGCACGGCGAGCTGGGCGCGGGCGCGCAGCACGGTGCGGTAGGCGATCTCGCGGGCGCCGGGGGTGGCCAGGACGTAGTCGAGGACGTGCGGGTCGAGGCCGGTGGAGCGGCGCATCTGCTCGCGGACGGTTGGGTCGTCGGGCGGGTTGCGCAGGGCCCGTGTCAGGTCGACGGTGATCGCGTCGCCCGTGGGCGGGTCCTGGTGCAGGACGCCGTAGGTGGTGATCTCGATCCGGGCCTGGTCGGTGTCGGCGTTCACCGGGCGGCGGGGCGGGGCGTCGACCGGCACTCGGTGGCGTGGAAGTTGGCGTCCTCCGTGGCGCCGCGGCGGTCGCTGGAGCTGTACGGGTCGGTGAAGGGGTGGGTTCGGCGGCGGTTGCGGGTGCCGCAGCCGTGGCACGTCCAGGTGTGGCCGGCCGGGTCGCGGGTGAGGTCGACGTGGGCTCCGCCGAGGGTCAGGTAGCGGACGAGGAGGTCTTCGGGCCAGGGCTCCTGGTCCGGCGCGGCCGGGTCGGTGGGGTGCAGCAGGGCGTGCAGCGCGGCGGTGAGGCGGCCGGGTCGGCGGGCGGGCTGGTCGGCGGTGGCGGTGGCGGTGGCGGTGGCCACGGTGTCCTCCTTCGGGGGTCGGCCGGGGCCGGGCTGCGCGTGGCGGTCCGGCCCCGGCGGTTGGCGGTGGTCAGGTGCGGTGGGCGCGGCGGGCTCCGTCGCGCAGGCCGCTGATGCGGTGGGCCTGGCGGGAGAGCCGGGCGGCGAGGGCGGCCAGGCGGTCGGCGTCCTCGACCCGGGCGGGTCCGCGGCGCAGGTCGTCCCGGTAGCGCTGGACGTCGGCGAGGAGTTGCGCGGCGTCCTGGCCGTGGGCCTGGAGCTCGCGCTCGGCCTCGGGGTCCGGGTCCCGGTAGGGAGCGGAGTGGTCGATCACTCGGTGGTCCTGGGGTCGGGCGACCAGGCTCCGGTGGGGTCGTCGCCCCAGTCGGCCGGGTCCGGGTCGGCGGGCGGGGCCGGGCGGGCGGGGCGCAGCCGGGCGAGGAGGGTGCGCAGCGCGGCGGCCAGGCGGCCGCCGTGCTCGGTGGGGTCGGTCACCGGGCGGTGCCGGTGGTGAGTTCGGCCGGGCTGGTGGCGGGGAGGGAGAGGAGGGTGGCGGCGAGTTGGGGGGCGCCGGTGGAGGCGACGGCCAGGAGGGTGTCGAGGGCGGTGGTGGTGAGCGGGGTGGCGTCGAGGTCGATGTTGGAGGCGCGGATGCTGGTGGTGTCCAGGCGCAGCCCGACGATCGTGGTGCGGCTGCCGGTCAGGTGGGCTTGGCCGTTGTTGGCGGCCAGGCCGCCGATCGCCTCGCCGGGCACGATGGCGGTGACGGAGCCGGTCTCGTCGCTGATGGTCAGGGTGCGGGGGTAGGCGCCGTGGACGCGGGTGATGACGCCGTGGACGGTGACGAGCGCGCCTTCGGGGCGTCGGCGAGGCGGGTGCGGTTGTTCACGGGGGTGTCCTTCCGGTGGGTGGTGCTCGGGTCGAGGCGGCTGGGGCCGGGTGGCCGGGCGGCCGCGCCGAGTCCCGGTGGCGCCCGCCGCTGGGTGCGGCGGGCGGTCCGGGGCCGGCGGCGGCGTTCCGCTCGCGGGGTGTCAGGCCTGGCGGGCGCGCAGGGCGTCGGCCATGGCCTGGCAGTGGGCGGCCAGGCCGGGGTCGGTGTCGGCGGCGTGGGCGGCGGTGGCCTGCCAGGTGCGGGTGAGGGTGCGGCGCTCGGCGGGGTTGTCCGGGACGGCCTGGCCGGTGCGGGCCGCCACCGCCAGGGGCGCGAGCTCGCTCAGGTCGATGCGCGGCGGCTCGCGGTCGGGGCGCGGCTCGGTGGGCAGCGGGGTGTAGGAGGGGACGGCGGCGTCGGCGATGAGGCCGCGCAGCAGCGCGAGCACCCCGGGCAGCAACGCGGGGTTGTGGTTGTACTCCCAGTTGGTGATCGTGACGTGGGGCACGGGCAGGTGCTGGGAGATGACGGCCAGCGCGTCGTGGCACAGCCGCCAGTCGCCCACCGCCGCCTCGGAGACGGCCAGCACGGTGTGGTTGAGGGCGTGGGCCAGCTGCGTGCCGTCCGCCCGGGCGAGGACGTCGGGGCCGTAGGGACGGGCGGCCAGCCAGTGGGCGGCGCCGGCCAGGACCCGGCCGATCGCGGCCGGGTCGGCGACCGGCGGCCGGCTGGTGGCGCGCAGGTGCGCGGCCACCGCCCGCAGCTCGCCGTCGCTCGGCTCGCGGGGGTCGATGTGGCGCTCCGCCAGGGCCCGGCGGGCGTAGGTCTCGAGCGTGGTCTGCAGGTTGGGGCTGCCGTACGCGCTGATGCACGCCTCCGCCCCGATGGAGGAGGCGGTGGCGCGCTCGAGAACGCCGGCGATGATCCAGGGGTGCATGGTGGTTCCTTTCGACGGGTGGTGTTCGGGCTCGGGTGGGCTGCGGTCGGGGTCGACCGGGCAGCCGCGCCGTGTCCCGGCGACGCCCGCCCGGGCGGGCGGGCGGTCCGGGGCCGGCGTCGGCGGTCCGCTCGCGGCAGGGCTGTCCTGGCCCTTGAGGGCTGGTCAGCCGCTCAGGCGGACGGGCATCAGCAGGTGCTGGTAGGGGGTCTGGGCGCCCTCGCCGAGGCGGGGCAGCAGCAGGACCGGCTTGTCGGCCTTGCGGATGTGGAGCTCGGCTTCGGGGGCGTCCAGGGACTTGAGCGCGTCCGCGAGGTAGCCGGGGTTGAAGCCGATGGCGAAGCCGTCGCCGAGCTCGCCGGCCGTGTTCACGGAGACCCGGTCGCTGCCCCGGGCGTCGTCGCCGGAGCCCGCCTCGATGCGCACGGTGGCGCCGTCCAGGACGAGCAGGACCGGGGTGTTGCGGGCGGCGACCAGGGCGACGCGCTGGAGGGCCGCGGCGGCCTCCGCGACGGGCAGCGTCCACGTCGCCACCGCGCCGATGTCCTCCAGGAGGACGTCGGTCTTGGGGAACTGGTAGCCGGACAGGACGCGGGTGGTGTAGCTGCGCCCGGTGGGGGCGGAGAGGCCGAACAGGCCCTCCGACCAGTGCAGGGTGAGCGCGTGTTCGCCGTCCAGCGCCCGCGCGGCCTCGGCGAGCGCCCGAGCGGGCACCAGCGCCTGCGCGGCGGCGTCCTTCGCGGCCGGGTCCGGGCCCTCGCCCGGCTCCGGCTTGCGCCGCTTCGCGGCCGGCTTCCGCGGTGCCGGGGCGGTGAGGGTCAGGGGCAGTTCGTGGCGCGCGATGCGGTAGCGGTCGGTCGCGGACAGCAGCAGCCGCTCGCCCTCCAGGCGCAGCTGGATGCCGGTGAGGGCGGGCAGGGTCTGGTCGGTGCTGGCGGCGATGGCGACCTGGGCGACGGTGCGGGCGAGGGTGTCGGCGGGGACGGTGGCGACGGCGCCGGGGAGGGCGGGCAGCGCCGGGTACTCGTTCAGCGGCAGCACGGGCAGGGTGAAGCGCGCGGCGCGGGAGGCGACGGCCAGACGGCTGCCCTTGTCGACCAGTTCCAGGTCGACGTCCGCGCCCTTGGGCAAGCGGGCGCAGATGTCGTTCAGCAGGCGGCCGGAGACAACGGCCTGGCCCTCGTCGGCGACCTCGGCGGCGGTGGTGTCGGCGGTGTAGACCTCGGTGTCGGAGGCGGCCAGGTGCAGGGCGCCCGGGGTGGCGGTCAGCAGCATGCCGGCCAGGACGGGCACCGGGGGGCGAGCGGGCAGGGCGCGGGCGGTGTAGGAGACGGCGTCGGTCAGGGCGGCGACGGACAGGCGGAGCTTCACGGCGTGGGTTCCGATCTGGGAGAAGGGTCGGCCGCGGGTGCGGCCAGGCCGGTGATGCCGGGTCAGGTCGTGCGGGAGCAGCGCGGGTCAGGCGTGCAGGTCGAGGACGCCGCCGCTGTACTCGGCGCGGCTGAGCGGGTAGCCGGCCATTTCCACCGGGGCGTGGCCGGGGACGTCGGCCAGGGCGGCGAGCAGGTCCTCGGCGGTGAGGCGGCCCGTGCGCTCGGAGGCCCGGGTGAGGTAGCCGGTGCCGCTGTCCGGCGTGGCGGCCGCGGGCGCGGCGGCCGGGGCGGGGGCGCGGTTCAGGCGGGCGCCGAACAGGTAGCGGCCGACCGGGTACTCCTCGCCGGCCTCGCTGCCGTCGCGGGCGGGGGCCGGGGCGGCGGGCAGGTCGAACGCGCCCTGCCCCTCGGCGGCGGGGGCGGTGGTGCGGGTGGCGAGGGTCTGCTCGGCGCTCAGGTGCGCGGGGTCGACCTGGGGGCAGATCAGCTCACCGCCCGGCAGCGCCTTCCAGTCGCGGTCCCGGGCGACGGCGATGACGTCCTCGGGGGACTCGTAGTAGCCGTACTCGTCGTCCAGCGGCTCGTCGCAGATCGCGCACCACGCGGAGTGCACGACGTGCGGGCGGACGCTGGCGGTGCGGGCGGCGCGCGGGCGCCGCCACGCGACGCCGTGGTGCAGCACCACGGCGTGCACGACCGCGTTGAACGGCGAGCCGTCGTCCATGTCGGTGGCCACCGCGTTGTGCTCGGCGGCCTCCATCAGGGCCTCGCCGAGGCTGGGCATCGGGATGACCTGGCCGAGGGCGGTCAGCCACAACGCCCACTCCTGCGACTCGGAGCCGACGACGAGCGGCTGCTCGGCGAACAGGCCCCGGCGGGCGATGGTCTGGGTGGTGGAGGCGAGCACCGGGGCGGGCGCGGCCGGGACGGCCGGGGTGGAGGTGGTGGTGTTCATCGTGCTGTCCTTCCTGGAGATGACGGGTGCGGGGTGCGGGGGGCGGGTCAGCGGCCGATGCGGGCCGATTCGAGCCAGGCCGGGCTGGTGGGGAGGGCGCGGTCGACGTGCGTGAAGCCCTCGCCGAGCAGCTCCTCGGCGGTAGGCAGCAGGCGCTCCTGGTCGACGAGGACGTGGTCCGGGACGACCCGCTCGCGGGCGCCGTTGAGCAGGCGGCGGCGCTCGAGGGAGACCTCGAACAGCACCGCGGCGCAGGGGCGCTGCCAGTAGCGGGCGCGGGCGAGCAGGTGCGCCCTGACGTGCGGCAGCAGGGCCGTGGAGTCGACCACGGTGGTCAACTTCCTGGCGAGGCGGGCGTCCAGGAGCAGGTCCTGGATCTGGGCTGCGACGGGGGTGGCGGACTGGTCGGCCGCGGAGTCGGTGGCCATGGCGCGGTACTCGTCCGGGCACAGGCGCCAGGTGGCCGGCCAGCGGCGGGCGGCGTAGCGGGATTTGCCCGCGCCGGAACCGCCGACGAGGACGATCAGCGAACCGGGGGCGAAGTCGAGCGAGCCGGAGGCGGAGTCGAGCGAGCCGGAGGCGGAGTCGAGCGAGCCGGAGGCGGAGTCGGGGTGCACGGGCAGGTGGTCCTTCCGGGTTCGTGCCGGTGGGCGATGACGGGCGCGGGCTCCTGAGTGCTTGCTTCACACGGGAGCCCGCCCGGGGCCGGGTCCGGCCCGCACGCGCCGGGGCCCCGAGGAGATCGCTTTCTCCTCGGGGCCCCGGCGCGTTGTCTCAGAGCTGCGGCTGCTGCCGTTCGGCTCGGAGTTCGGGGTGATCGTCTTCGAAGTTCTGGCGGATGCGCTGCAGGGTGGAGCGGGAGAGGCCGGGGTCGATCAGGCCCCTGCTGGCCAGGGCCTGACGGATCTCCTCGGCCCCGGGCCGGCGGCGCAAGGTGGTGTAGAGCTGGCGCAGGACGGTGGGGGTGTCCTCCTGCGGCGGCGCGACAACGGGGGTCTGCGCGGGGATCGCGATCACCGGGGCGGGCGGGGCAGCGGTGTCCGCGCCGCGGGCGGCGGCGAGCAGGCCGGCCAGGTCGTGCAGTTGGTCGGCGGTGAACTCGAGCCGGGTGTAGCCGGTGGTTCCGGCGCCGTCGGTGGTGAAGGCGATGAGGGCGGCGGTGCCGTGGCGGTGCTCGACGGCGAACTGGGCGACGGCGCCGACGACCTGGACGGTGGCGGGCATGGTGTCCATCCGTTCTTGAGGCAGTGGTTGCGCGTGTTCAACGAGGCCCGGGGTGCGGGAGCGCTTGCTTCGCTCCCGCACCCCGGTTCTCGGCCGCGGGTTCGCCTACGCGGTGCGGAGGTTGCGCAGGAGGGGTGGGACCGGTGCTACGGCGGGGAAGGGCCCCTGCTCCGGGTGGGGCAGGGGCCCGGGTGGGCTGTCAGGCCGTGGCCTCGACGGCTTCGGCGGTGTGGCCGGCCTTGCGCGCCGTCCGCTTGTCCCACCAGGTCCGCGCGCTCCAGTCGGTGGCGTAGCTCAGGAGGATGTAGGCCAGCGTGGTGCCGACCGCGAGAATCCCGTGGGCCCATCCCCACTGGCTGGTGTGTGTGGTGGCGGTGATGGCGTTTCCTCCGCCGATGGCGCTGATCAGCGTGATGATGCCGCTGGCGCACAGCAGGGCGAACTCGGAGTCGGTGACGTTGCCGATGCCGTGGTGGATGGCGTAGCGGACGTGGAGGGCCAGCACGGTCAGCTGGACGGCCCACAGGGCCAGGACGACGGCGGCGAGGCCGGACAGGGTGACGAGGTGGTGCATCGGGTTCCTTTCGTGAATGGTGCGGCCAATTTTCGGCGGTGGTGCGGTACTTGATCCGGGCTTTGGAGGGTTTCGTCTGGTTAGCGACGGTCGGCGGCGAGGGTGCTCGGTTCGGCGGGCGAACCTGCCCAGCGCCCTCGGGTCGGGCTGTTCGCGAACCGGCCCCGGGGTGCGTGGTTCGCCTCTGGGCCGGTTCGCGGTTCGCGGGTCGAGTGGTGAACCGGTTCACGGTGAACCGGTTCGCAGTTCGCCGAGTGCGGTTCGCGGTTCAGGCGGCGGTGCGGTTCGCGAACTCGCGGCGGGCGTCGGTGAGGCGGTGGTAGGCCGTGGTCTTCTTCAGGCCGAGGTTCGCCATGACGTAGTCAAGGTCGACCGTGTCGTAGCCGACGGCTTCGATCAGGGCGAGGACCTGCCGAACCTGCTCGTCCACGAGCTCCTGGGCGGCGCTGCGCCGGTTCGAACCGTCCGGGTCCGGGCCGGTGCGCTGCTGGTCGGCGGCGGTTCGCGGCCCGGAGGCGGTCCCGGCCGGTTCGCAGGTCGGCGTGGTGCGGTTCGCGGCCTCCAGTTCGCGACGGCCGCCCGTCGCGCCGGAGCGCGCCGCGGGCAGGGCCGGGTTCGGCGAACCGCCGGGCCCCTTGGGGGGCTGGTTCGGCGAACCGGGGCGGGTGAGGCGAACCGCGAACCGGGGGACGGCGGCCGGGGTCGGCGAACCGGAGAGCGCGACGATCAGGGTTCGGTTCGGCACGGCGGGCAGAGCGCGCAGCGGCATCCAGTCGCCGACGCCGATCGCGGCGGCGACGATGCGGCGAACCGTGCCGAGGCCGGTTCGGCGAACCATCGCCCGGTGGTTCGCGGCGGCGCTCCAGGCGAGCTCGACGGTGGACAGCGACTCGTCGGTGATCGCCAGCGACCACGCGGTGAAGGAGTGGCCGGGGTAGCGGGCCCAGCGGATCGCGCCGATGGTCGGCCGGGACTTGGCGACCTTGCCGTCCGCGCGGAGCTTGGTGCGGTGGATGAGGCGGGCGTAGAGCTCCCACAGCACCATGCCGGTGATGCTCATGACCGAGAACGCGACCGCCCTCGGGGTGGGCTCCCAGTAGCTGAGCTGGTCGACCATCTTGTGCGAGGCCGGGTCCCACCTCTGGCCGGTGACGGTGGCGGAGGCGTGCCAGTAGTTCATGACGGCCGCGCCGATGGCGAACACCCAGGTCGAGACGCGGTACAGGGTGCCGCTGTCGCCGACCTTGCGGGCCTCGTGGTACATCCACGCGACGAACGCCGTGGACAGCTCCCAGGCGGCGGCGAACAGCACGGTGAACGGGGCGATCCAGCCCAGGATGTCGTGGGCGAAGCCGGCCTGGCCGGTCCAGGCGACGGCCATCGGCGCGGTGATCGGCACGATCGCCAGCAGGCGGCGGGCATTGGCCTTGACGAACGCCTTCACCCGGCCGACGGCGGTGGGCTTCCCGGCGCGCTCGGCAACCCGCGCCTCGCGCTTGAGGCGGCGCCGCTCCAGCCTGCGGACGGTACGGCTGGTGGCCTGCCGCAGCTCCTCGGCCGCAGCGGCAAGGTCCTGGGCGGCGAACTGGCGCAGCCGCTCCGCCTCGCCTTCCGTCTTCTTCGCCGCGGCCAGCGCCTGGTTACCGTCGCTCTTGAGCGCGGCCGCGGTCTTCTCGGCCTGGCGCAGGATCTTCTCGGCGTCCTTCGTCGCGTCCTGCAGCAGCCGGGCTGCCTCCGCGTCCGCCCGCGTCCGCTGCTGGCCGGCCTCCTGCTCGGCCCGGGCGCGGACCTGGTCGGCGTCGGCCGCGGCCTTGGCCCGCACCTCCCGGGCCGCATCCGTGGCCTGGTCGATCTCCCGGTCCGCGTCCTCGCGCAGTCGGCGGACCTGGACGCGCACCCGCTCGGCGTCCTGTTCAGCGACGCGGCGCAGCTCGTCGGCCTGCTCCCGGGCGCTCTCCAGCAGGCCGTCCGCGCGGGTGCGGGCGTCGCCGATCAGGGTGTCGGCCTGCCGGGTGGCGTCCTGCCGGACCCGCTCGGCCCGCTGCTCGGCGCGGGCGCGCAGTGCCTCGGCGTCCCGGTCGGCCTGGGCGAGGATCTCCTCGGCCCGCTGCTGGGCGGTGCGGGCGGTCTCGGTGGAGGCCTGCTCAGCGCGGGCCAGGATCTCCTCGGCGGCGGCGGTGTCGAGCCGGGCCTGCTCGACCGCCTGGGCGCGGATCTGATCGGCCTGTTCAGCAGCGGCCCGGGTCAGGCCGGCGGCCTGCTGCTCGGCGGCGTCGATCCGTCGGCGGGCGTCCTCCTCGCCTTCCTCGCGCCGCTCGGCGGCGTCCTCGACGGCGCTCTGGCGGATCAGGTCGGCGTGGTCGTTGGCCATGTCGAGCACCTGACGGAACGCCGCTTCGGCACGCTGCGTGAGCATCTCGGCCTCCGCCTCGGCGGCGGCGCGCAGCGCTTCGGCCTCGGCGGTCCACTGCTGGGCGGTGGCCAGTTCGGCGTCGGCGGCGCGGCGGGCGCGGCGCAGCAGGGTGTCGGCGGCGGCCTGGGCGAGGTCGCGGATGTCGGCGGCGCGGTCGGCGGCATCCGCCAGCACCGGGTCCGCGGCGGGCCGGGTAAAGGTCGCCGGGACGGTGGCGGGGGTGCCCTTCGGCGGGGTGTCGGCGGGCTTCGGCACGGTGGCCGCGGGCGGCTTGGCGGCGGTCTTCGCCGGGGGCCGGGCCGGGCCGGTTCGGGGCTTGCGGGGGGTGGTGGTGCGGGCCGGGGTCATGGCCGGTCTCTCCTTCGATCGGTCACGGCGGGTGAGCTGTACGGGGTATCTGGGGTGTCTGGGTCGGGGCCCCGTCTGGGGCCGTGTCTGGCATCGCCGGGGCGGTTTTCGGGGGGCCCTGGCGGCCCCATACACCCCATACGGGCAGGTCAGAGCCCACTACGGCGGAGGGACCCCAGACGGGCTGTCTGGGGCCCCTCCCAGGGCCTGTACGGGGTGCTGCTCGCTACGCTCGGTGCTGCTCCTGGTAGCGGTTGATCGCGGTCTTGAGGGTCTCGGCGTAGTAGCCGAGGCCCGGCCGCTCGACGCCGGGGACGCGGAGCTGGCCGCCGCCGGGGCGCTCGACGCCGACGTCGCGGAGGTAGCCGTTGACGGCGAGTCCGAGCTCCCGCGGCTCGTAGCCGAGGAGCTCGGCGAGCGGTCCGGTGTGCATCCGGCCGCCGGCCTTCTGAATCTCGTTGTAGGCCCGCAGGAGCAGGATCGGGATGCCGTCGGGCGTGAACTCCACGCCCTGGTCGTCGTCCTCGTCGTCGTCGGAGCAGTAGACGCCGTCCTCGTCGTCCTCGACGTCGACCTCCAGGTCGTCGCCGTCCTCACCGAACGGGTCGTCCGGCTCGGCGGGCTGCGGTGACTGGCCGTAGTTGGGCAGCGGGGTGCCGACGCCCAGGCGGCGCATCGCCGCTTCGATCGGGTCGGCCCACTGGCCGCGCAGCCGACCGGCCGCGTGGCGCAACCGCAGCAGCTTGTCGATCATGCGGGTCATGTCGGCGCCGTCCAGCCACAGGCCGCGTACGCGGCGGTAGCGGTCGGAGAGCAGGATGCCCATGCCGCGGATCGCCGGGTCGAGGCTGGAGGCGTCCCAGCCGGCGCGGGCCGCACCGGGGGCGAGCGCCATGTTCGACTCGGTGACGTCGGTGACCCTCATCGCCCATTTCCAGCTGATGTTGCCGGTCACCAGGCGCGGCAGTACCCCGTCGGCGCCCTTGGAGATCACCTGGGTGGCGAGGACGAGGATGATGCCGAAGGCCAGGCCGCGGGCGGAGAGCGCGGCCAGCGCGTTCTTGATCGCGTTGCCGTGCTTCTTGTCGCCGGTCAGGGCCGCGACCTCGTCGACGATGACGAGCTCCAGGCCGCCGAGCTCGCTGATCAGCTTCGGGTCGTCGATCTGCTCCATCCCGTAGCGCTGGAGGATCTCGGCGCGCCGCCCCATGTCGTCGACCAGCGCTTCCAGCAGGACCTTGGCGCGCTTGGCGCCCCGGCTGCCGGTCTCGTCGACGAACGACGCGGCAAGGTTGCGCCAGCGGTCCTGGCCGGGGGCCTTCCCGTCGATCACCCGGAGGTTGACGCGCAGGTCGAGCAGCCCGCCGGCCGCAATGGAGCGGATGGCGGCGCCCTTGCCGGAGCGCGAGGCCCCGCCGATCGTCAGGCTGGTGTCTTTGAGGATCAAGTTCACCAGCGCGCCGTAGGCGTCGTAGGCGACGGGGATGCCGTCGGCCCACACGTCGACCGTGTCCATCTCCGGCAGCGGCGACAGCCGCGCCTCGGTGAACGGGTCGGTGGTGAAGGCCGCGACGGCGACGGTCTTGGCGTTGCCGCCCGCGCTGGCGTGGACCGGGTCGAGGAAGAACCGGGCGCGGTCGAGGCCCATCTCGCCCGCGATCTGGCCGAGCTTGGGCAGCACGGTCTCCGCGGTGACGCCCTCGCCCTTGGGCAGGACGACGTGGGCCATCCAGCCGCCTGACATGCGGGTGATCGAGACGGGCGCGGCCAGGCGCACCACGCCGTCGCTGATCGCCCCGGCGGCGAGCATTGCCTCGGTGAGCAGCGCGGTCTCCTCGCAGTCCAGTCCGCCCTCGGGGCCGGCCGGGGCCGCGTACTCGGCGGCCGGGGTCCACGTCGCGGTGAAGCCGGCGTCCGTCGGCGCGGTCGGGGCGGCGGGCTTGGTGAACACCGGACCCGTCGCCGTGCCGGGCGCCGTGGCGGCGGCCGGGCCGGGGCCGGCCGGGCGGGCGGCGGAGGGCGGGGCGGGGTAGTCGAGGGCCTGGACCTCCGGCGGGCCCGAGCGCCAGCCGGAGATGCGGCCCTTGGCCCAGGACAGGGCGAGCAGGCCGCCGGACAGGCCAAGCAGCAGCACCGGGCTGCCGAACTGCACGATGGCCGCGCCTGTGGCGACGCCGCAGGCGATGGCGCGCCAGCGGCGGCGGTTGGACATGCGGCGGCGGTGCGCGGCGAGCTCGGCGGCGGTCGGCTCGCGGTGCCCGGTGTAGGGCTGCTGCTCGAGGCCGCGCACGTACTCGCGCCAGGTCGCGGCCTCGGCGCGCAGCGTCTCGGCGGCCTTCTGGGCGGCCGCGTGGTCCTTGGGGGTGGAGTCCTCGCCGGTGCCCTCGGCGGCGCGCTCACCGGCGAGCTTCTCCAGCTCGTCCACCTTCGCGGTGAACTTCTCGACGGCCTGCTTCTGCTCCTCCTGCCACTCGGCGTACCGGGTGTTGAGCCAGTCGGCGCGCACGTGCTCGTCGCTGAGCAGGCTGCTGTTGAACCAGGCGCTGCGCTCGCTGCGCAGCACCCGGCCGCCCTGGCGGGCGTAGGCCCACTCGCGGCGGGCGGTCTCGGACAGGAACGTGGCGATGCTGCGCCGGGCAGGGCCCGGGTCGGCGGCGCTGGTGCTGGTGGCGGTGTCGTCGTCGACGAACTCGCCCTCCAGGACCTCGATGTCGGCGGGGGCGGGCAGGCGGGTGTCGGTGCTCACGGGGCTCCTCCTGGTGAGGCGATTGCGGGTCGGGGGTGCCGGGCGGTTGCGGCCGTCCGCACCCGGCTGCGCCCGCCGCGCGGGGCGGTGGGGCAGGGGTGCGGGCGACCGGTGGCGTCCGGAAGGGCGCGGGGGTGGTGATGGCGGGTCAGCCGACGTAGCCGAGCAGCGTCGCCCCGGCCGAGTTGACGGCGGGGATGACGGTGACGGCGACGGCGCCGCCGAGGACGGCGGACAGGCCGAGCAGGACGCCCGCGACCGTGCCGCGGCGGGCCATGCCCTTGCTCGCCTTGTCGAGCACCTTCCACAGGCCGATCAGGGCGACGGTGACCAGGAAGAGGATGATGTTGCCCTCGGCGGACAGCTCGACCGGCGTGGCGCGCACGGCCCGGGTCGAGTTGCCGCCGGCCAGGCCCCACAGCGCCAGCGACCCGGCGCCGTTGCCGAGCCAGGTGATCACCCCGGCGCCGAAGCCGATCAGGCCGCCGGTGCACATGCTCGCGAGGCCGCCGTAGGCGATGCCGCCCGCGAACGGGATCAGGGTCTTCCAGTCCTTCTTCTTGGCCTTCCAGTTCTTCTTGGCCCAGGCGACGCCGAAGTGGACGGGAATGCCGAGGCCGACGGCCAGGCCGCCGGCGGTCAGGGCGGTGGCGGGGATGTTGAACACGGTGGTGACCTCCCGGTCAGTTGGTGAGGAGCTGGACGAGCAGCGGTATGAGGTGCACCCCGGTCAGCGCGGAGACGGCGGGCGGGGTGAGCAGGACGAGCAGGTCGCCGGCGGCGGCGCGGGTGTGGGAGGAGCCTCGGCGCGCCAGGCGCCACAGCCGCACCGCGGCGAGGAGGTAGACGGCTCCGGCGGCGGCGCGGCCGGGCCACCAGGGCAGCGACAGCGCGAGTCCGGCGACGTCGGCGACGACCGCGACGGGGCGGCGGCCGGCCTCGGCGAACCGGCCCTGGTGGGCGGGCAGGTAGGGGATCCCGGCGGCGGAGAGCACCAGGTCACGGATGAGGATCACGGTGGGCTCCAGCGGGGTCGGTGGAGATCGGTCAGGGGAGCAGGAGGACCAGGACGCGGGCCAGGCCGTCGATCGCGGCGAACAGCGCCTCGATCCCGGCGGCGCCGACGGCCAGCCAGATCAGCGGGGCCTGGCGGCGGCGCAGCTCGTCCGGGCTCCAGGGCTGGCCGCGCCAGGCGGCGAGCGCGTTGGCGCAGACGACCAGCGCGGCGTAGAGCACGGCGGCCGCGACGGCCAGGAGCCACACCGGCACGCCGAAGAAGGCGGTGTTCATCGGGCTCCTCAGTGGAGAGCGGCCAGGACCTGGAGCCCGGCCCAGTTGGCGAGGGGGACGAGGGTGACGGCGGCGGCCCCGGCGATCCCGGCGGCCAGGCCGAGCGCGGACCCGGCGAACACCCCGGCGCCCATCTGGCGGCGCAGCTGGTAGTCGCAGCAGCGCCAGGCGAGGACGGCGACGACGACCAGGACCACGGTGGCGACGCCGCCCTCGGGGCGCAGCCCGGTGGGGCCGGACGCGGGGCCGAGCAGGTTGTGGGTGCCGGTGACCTTGTCGCCGAGCGGGTTGGTGGCCTGGCTGGTGAGCAGCCGGGCGGCCAGGCCGAGCAGGCCGCCCGAGCACAGCGCGGACAGCAGGCCGGCGGCCAGGCCGCCGCCGAGGGCGGCGAGGCCGGGCACCTGGTGCCCGTGCCGCCACCACCGCACGCCGGTGAAGACCAGGACCGCGGCGGCCAGGCCGAGGCCGCCGTAGGAGAGGCGGGCGTCCATCACTGCACCCCCGTGCCGAGGAATCCCAGGCCCAGAAGGCCGGCGGGGGTGATGAGCCCGGCGGCGACCCAGGTGCAGGTGTGCACCCGCACCAGCCACCGCAGCTTGCGGTGGTCGTGCCAGGCCCACTCCATGAGCAGGGCGCCGGCCAGGCCCGCCAAGACCACGCCGTAGGAGTCGCCGAAGACGTGCAGCACGCCGTTCAGCGGGCCGCGGGCGATGGCCGCGCCGATCGCCAGGGCCAGCCCGTTGCGCACGGGGCGAATCCGCTGGACGTCGAAGCGCGGCGCGGGCGGAGCCGGCGGCGCGGCCTGCTGGACGATGTAGTTGTAGGTGTTGTAGCTGACCGGCGCGGCGGGCGGGACGTAGACGGGGGCGACCATCGTGGCCGTCCCGCCGCTGTACCCGCCTGCGCTGTACCCGCTGCCTCCGGCGCCGTGGCTGCCGTTGCCGCCTCCGGCACCGTGGCCGCCGCTGCCGTGGGCGCCGCGCCACCAGCTGCCCGGCCCGGACGGGCTCGGCGCGACGGCGGTCGGCGGAGCGGTCGGCTGCGGCGGCACGGCCGGGCCAGGGTTGGCGCTCGGCGGCGGCGTCGTGCCTTCGCGGCCCAGCGTCACGTTGGTGGGCTGGATCGGATCAGACATCGGCCCGCTCCAGCTGCGCCTCGATGCCCTGGGCGGCGATGGTGACGTGTATGGCCAGGGACGGCCGGGGCTCGGCGGCGGCGCGGCGCCGGTCGGCGCGGGCGGTGAGGGCCTCGGCCGCCAGGACCATCGCGGAGGTGACCGCGCTGCCGGCGAAGAACACGCCGAAGACGGTGTCGGTGGTGACGTTCATGGTGCGCGGCCCTTTCTCGGGCGACGGGTGCGGAGGTGGGGCTGTGCAGGTGGGCCGGTGGCTCCCCTCACCGGCCGTCCCGGGCGGGGACGGCCGGTCGGGGCAGCACCGGACCGGCCGCCGCCGTCCCGGCGTGGTGCGGGCCGGGCACGGCGGGCGGCCTGTTCAGAGCCGGTTGGGCTGGAGATCGAAGAAGAGGACGGTCGAGCCCTCCATGTCCGGGCGCTGCCGGACGGCGTGGGCGAGGATCTCCAGGTAGACGTCCAGGCGGGTGCCACCGGCGCGCGGGGTGACGGTGCCGGAGACGGTGGAGGTGATGAACCCGCCTGGCATCGGTTGCTGCTGGGTCAGGACGTAGTGGTGGGTGCCCTGGTCGGGGTCTGCTGCGGGGCCTGGGCGGTCTGGGACATCAGCTGCTCCGGGAGGTTGACGGGGCGGGGTGGTAGTGCGGGCGCAGGGCGGCGTAGCCGAGGTCGGCGGGGTCGGTGCCCTCGCGGATCGCGGTGGCGTCGGCGGTGGCCTGGTCGGCCTGGTCGGTCAGGAGCTGCGCGGCGGCGGTGGCCTGGGCTCGGGTGAGGGGGTCGGTCGTGGTGGCGGCGGCTTGGCGGCCCTCGGTCGCGGCCTGGGTCTGGGTGGCGGCTGCGGCGTCGAGCTCGGCGGCCAGCCGGGTGCGGGCCTGGCGGGTCCAGGGCATCGGGGTTCTCCTCGGGTCGGTGGATGCGGGCGGCCGCCACCGGGCCCGGCGCGGGTGCGCGCCGGACCGTGCGGGTGGCCGTGCTGGTGGTGGGTCAGTCGGCGGGGCGCAGGCAGATGTCGTCGACCCGGCGGTCCGCGTTCGCGTCGAGGGCGGCGCGGGTCTTCGGGCCGACGACGCCGTCCATCTCCAGGCCGGTGCAGGTCTGGAACCAGACGACCGCGGAGCGGGTAAGCGGGCCGAACCGGCCGTCGGTCTCGAGCTGGTAGGCGGTGCCGAGCTCCGCGTTGAGCTGGCGCTGCAGGTCGCTGACGCTGGTGCCGGTGGAGCCGGTGGCCAGCAGCGACGGGGCGGCGGAGGCGGGGGAGACGGCGGCCGCGGTGATGACGGCGGCCAGGGCGACCGACGCGACGGCGGCGCGGACGGCGTAGGGGTTGGTGCGCATGCGGGTTCTCCTCGCGGTGGTGGAGGGGACCTGGGTGGTCCCGGAGCTCCCCGCTCGCCCCCGGCCGACCCTCCCGGCGCGGTGCGCGCCGGGGAGCGGACGGGGGGTCAGGGCAGCCACGGGCGCCGGAGCGCGGTGGACGGTCAGCGGCGCAGCAGGCGGTAGCCAGCGACGACGGCGACGACGAAGAAGACGGGCAGGGCGAGAGCGGTCCAGACCATGACGGCGGGCAGGGTCATGACCCAGAAGGTGGGTCCGGCCAGCGCTCCGAGCAGCAGGCTCCAGAGGACGTCCCCGACGCTGGGTCGGCGGCGGGGCCTGGCCACGAGCAGCGGGACGGCGAAGTGGATGACCGCGACGGTCACGGCGATCACGACGATCAGGCGCACCTGAGCTGCCGGTTGTTCCGCGGCGAGCAAGCTGGCGTACACGGGTTCTCCTCCGGATCGGAGGGGACCTGGTGGTCCCGGAGCTCCCCGCCCGGCCCGACAGGTCGGGGCGGGTGGGGAACCACGGGGCGGTGCGCAGCAGCGGCGGGGTGTTCGGCGGGGCCCGGGTCGGGCGACGGGGTGGAGCTGGCAGCGACGGCCGGGACGGTCGGCCTAGTCCGCGAGCGAGCCGTCCGGGTAGCGGCGGGAGCCGTCCTTGCAGCGGATGACGTAGCGGCCGCGGGGGTCCTGGCCGGAACGGTCGGCGCGGAACGGGGACCAGGTCTCGACGACGTCTCGGACGTCCTTGCCCCAGGCGTCCATCGGGTCGTCGCCGAACGCGGCGAGCTGCGCCTCGGTGTACTCGGCGAGGGCGAGCTCGCGGGTCCAGTTACGGCGGATGGCGCGGAGCTCGACGGCCTGGCGGTTGCGGTCCTCGGCCGCCTCGGCCGCAATCTCCGCCTCCAGCTCGGCGAAGTCGTCGCCCAGGACGTCCGGGACAACGGCCTGGTTGGTGAGGATGGCGGCGGTCGCGGCCTGGTTGACGAGGCGGCGGGCGGCGACGCTGCCGTCCAGCGGCCCGGACAGCCACCGCTGCGGGTCGGTGCCGGTGAGGGCAGCGACCTCGGCGGCGAAGCGCAGCCGCTCCTTGGCCTCGAGCTCGGCGAAGAAGTCGAACTCCACCTCGTCGGTGTTGGTGTCGATCCAGGCGGCGGCGACAGGGGCGGTGCAGTAGGCGATGTGGGCGGCCTGGCGGCGGCCGGTGGTGGTGGCGTTCACGTTGTCCTCCTGGACGGTGCTGGTGGCGGGTTCCGGGTGGAACCCGCCGCCCGCTCCCGGCGCCCGTCCCGGCATGTGCATGACAGGACGGTTCCGAGAGTGCAGGCGGCGGGGGCCGAACTGCGGAGATAGGGAGAGGGGGAGGGAGCGGGGCTACTGGCCGGAGCCGGAGCCGGACTTCTGCGCGTCGCGGCGGGCCTGGTCCTCGCGCATCCGGCGCAGCGCCTCGTCGGCCTGGTTGGAGAGCTCGGCGGTGATGGTCTTCACGGTCAGCTCCTCCAGAACGAGCGGTTGGTGTCCTGCGGGGCGGGGCGGGGGCTGAGCTTGCGGGTGCCGTCCGAGCTGTACTCGGCGGCCGGGACCGACACCTGCGCGGTGCGGTGGTGCTCCCGGGCGGTGGCCTCGTCGTAGGTGTGCCAGCCGCCGGAGTTGCTGGAGCCGGAGGTGGTGGTGCGGGTGCCGGCCGAACCGGACCCGGAGCCACCGCCGTTGCTGCTGGAGTTGCTGCCGCCGAAGCCGAGGTAGGAGCGGAGACCCATGCTCACTTCCCTCCCTGCTGCGGGGCCGGCTGCACCGGGGGCTGCGGGGCGGGCGGCGCGGGCGGGTCGGGCAGGGGGACCGGCTGAGCCGGGATGCCGTACGAGCCGTTGAAGTTGTAGTCCGGCATGATCAGCTCCCGCTCTGCCGCTGGCGCAGCTGGTCGGCCTGCTGGCGGGCGGCCTCGGCCGCCGCCGCGGCCTGGTTGGCGGCCTCGATGCGGCGGGCGACCTCCTGGTCGCCAAGGTGCTGGCTGCTCATCTCAGCACCCCACGATCTGGGTGCGACGGGCCGCCAGGACGTCGGCGACGAACCAGCTGATGTGGTCCCAACCGGTGCGGGCGGCCGAGGCGGCGTGGCGGGTCGTCTGCTCCCAGACCCGGCTGGCGAGTTCGACCACGGTGGCCACGGTGGCCTCCGGCTCGATCGTCGCGAGGTCCTGGGCGACGAGGGCCAGCACCTGACCCTGGAACTGCTGCTGAAGGGCCGCGATCGTGCCGAATTCGATTCGGGCACTGCGGCCGGGCATGATGGTCTGCACGGCGTTCTCCTCATGGCTTTTGCTGGCAGTGAGGGTGTTTCGCCGGATGTGGGCCGACGTCGGAAGCGTCGGCCCACAGCCGTTTACCGCCAAGGTCCCTGGACTTAGGTACCTAACTTCTGGCGACACCGAGAACCGTATGCATCCCATGACGCGCCGTCAAGTTCTTTGGTACCTAAGTCTTTCGTCTTGGTACCAAAGATGCTGGCGGGAGGTAGAAAAGCTCCTCGCCTTGAGCGCCGCCGACTGCCACTCGGCCACCCAACACGGGAAAGTTAGGTACTTAACTTGCTGTCCATCGGGTAGGTTTGGCCCATGACCCCGACAGACCAGCCACGGCGCGGTACTGCTCGTGCAGTGGCCGAGGCCCTTCGAGAGCAGATCAGATCCGGGCAGCTTGCTCCGAACGCAGTTCTTCCTACCGGCCGAGAGCTCGCCGCGATGTTCAACGTCTCCACCAAGACCGCAGCTGCGGGGATGGAGCTGCTGAAGATCGAGGGCCTGGTGGTCGGCGAGCAGGGTGGCCGGCGCCGTGTGCGGTCCGTCCGTCGCATCACATGGGACCTCTCCGCGTTCGAAATCGGCACCCGCCGCGACTCCCACGCTCTGGACGACTGGTCATCCGCCATCAGGCAGGCTGGCCGCGAGCCGCGGGAGGATGTCACCCGGACTTGGGAGCAGGCCGACGCCCAGATTGCGGAATGGCTGTGCATCGAACCGGGAGCCGAGGTGGTCCGCCGAACTCGCGTGCGCTGGGTCGATGACCAGCCGTTCCAACTCAGCAACAGCTACTTCCCTGCTGACATCGCACGAGGCACCCTCCTCGACGAAGACCGCGAGGTCTCGGTCCCTGGCGGAGTTCTTCGGCACATCGGCCACCCGCAGGTGAGCGTGCGCGACGAGATCAGTACGCGGATGCCGAGTCCGGAGGAAGTCGCCGCGCTTGAGCTGCCGGTGGGCACCCCGGTCATCCAGCACGTCCGCATCGGACGCGGGACCGACCGACCGGTCCGCGTAATGATCACCATCGCTCCTGGCGACCGCCATCTACTCGTATATGAACTGGAGGTCTGACTCATGGTCGACTACACGGTCCGACTGGCTACGCCCGATGACCTCCCGGCCCTCATGGCCCTGCGCAGCGAGGCCGAACGATGGCTCGCCGACGCCGGCATCGACCAGTGGTCTGACCCCGACCTGGGCGAGCGGGCAATCCGTAGCTGGCACGAGCGCATCGACCGGGAACAGACCTGGGTGTTCACCACCCCCGACGACACGATCGCGGGAACGATCAGCCGGGGCCGAGCTGACACCGACTTCTGGAGGGAGGACGACGCTCCGAGCTCTGCTCTTTACCTCTACAAGCTCATCGTCGCCCGCACGCACAGCGGTGAGCAGCTAGGTGCTCGCATCCTCGACTGGTACTCCACGATCGCGGCCGCCGAAGGAAAGCTGTGGATCCGGTTGGACGTGTGGCGGAACAATCGGAAGTTGCAGGAGTACTACACGAAGCTGGGGTTCGAACACGTCCGGACCGAACGCGTCAGCAGCCGCCTCAGCGGCTGGCTGGGGCAGCGGCCGGCGGGGAGCCTCACCCTGCCCGACCGCTTGCTGCCGGTGATCCCGTCGCCGCTGCCGAAGCAGTACGCCGCAGAGGTAGCAGCAGCTCAACAGAGCGCCACGACCTTGTCTCAGCAGGTCGCGGCCCTGCTCCTGACGCTGCAGCAGACCTCCGTCCCGGTCACCGGTCCGGTGCGCTGGGAGTACGACCGCGTGGGGGAGAATCTCAACCTGGCGGGCAGCGCGATCCGCCGCGCACTGGAGCACCTCGGCCAGGCGTCGAACAGCACCACGTTGCTGCCCGAACCCACCAGCCTGCAGTGGGCCGCCGCGCCCAGCAGCTCGACGGAATCGAGCACCCCGGCCGACGCGCCGTCGACCAGCTAGAGGTATCCAAGACCCACTCGGCGGGTGACAAGAGGGAGGCCCGAACCAGCGTCGCACCCGACCGGGCCTGACCCCCGACACGCCGAAGAACCATTCGGGGCCTGGCTTCCCCCCGGCTAGGCTCCTCTGATGCCCGTACAGGGCACGTACAACGTCCACAAACAGCAAAAGCGGCCCAAGATTGGCGTCTTCGGGGCCGCTTCGCTGGCTACTGCGTCGTTGCCGACGGTACCAGGTGTACCCGAACGCGAGCGAGAGACACCCGTCTCTCGCTCGCTCGGGCTACCTGTGCGTACCGGCGGTGACGGCGCTCGACCCCCGAGAGGCAGCGCCCCCGTGCACCAGGCCGACCCGCCGGCCAGCTCCACCGCAGCATCGCTCGGTGTGGGTTCCGCTCAGTTTCACCGCCACTTCCGCCAGCTCTGTCCACAGGGCAGCCGTGAGACGACTGGCGATGTGAAGACCAGCCCGAAGTTCGGCGTCCGCGCACGTCACACCGCGCCCCCGAATTCGACCTCTAGGGGCGTGCATACCCACACCCCTGTCCTGACCTGTCCTGTTCCCCGCCCGGCCGTCCAGGCCGGGCTGCTCCTGGCGCCCGCCGCCGGATCGGAGGTGAAGTGATGAGCGAGAAGCGGTTCTCCATCGCCGCGGTCGTCCCCGACGTGAACATCCGCGCGGAGACGTTCTACGACCACGGCTTGGACCAGCTCGACGTGATGCTCTACATCCACCTGCGCTTCAAGCCGCACGGCACCGAGTTCACCGCCGACTCGCTGACGGCGGAGCTGCAGCTGCTGGGCTGGCGCGGCGGAAACCACCAGCTCATCTCCAAGCGCAGCGTGACCGCTTCGCTGCGCCGGCTGACGGGTGCGAAGTACATCCGCAAGACGCAGCAGCACGCCGCCGGCGGGCAGTTCGGCGCGGTGTCCTACGAGTTCTTCCCGGTTCAGCAGACCGGTGCCGTCGAAACGGCAAACCCGCAGGTCGCACCGTTCGCAGAGCCCGTCGAGGACGTCTCAGCGCTCCTCCCGGTTCAGCTCGGTAATGAAACGGTAAAAGCACAGGTCGCACCGTCTGTCGGCGATGACCGCATGCGGGTGCTGCCGTCACGCGGTGAAATCACAAACCCGCAGGTCGCACCGCATGTCGGCGATGCCCGCATGCGGGCGACAGCGTCAGACGGCGACGACCGCATGCGGGGTACAAACCCGCAGGTCGCACCGCGTGCGGCCATCGCCGACATGCGGTCCTCCACCTCCACACCTCCGGTGGTGGTAGGTACTACCACCACCACCAACCTCCTCCAGAGCCGTCCGGCGCAGCAGGCGGCACAGCAGCCCCGGCAGTCGAAGGGGCGGTTCGGGCGCAAGCAGGAGCCGGTCGACCAGGCGCTGGCCGTCGCGGAGCGGTTCCTCCAGGAGGTGCCGGGCGTCGGCGCGGACAGCGCGCGCCGCCTCGCCTCGCAGCTGCTGACGCAGGCCACCAAGCAGGGCTGGAAGCCGGGGCCGGAGCTGCTGGCCTGGCTGACCGACGACCCGAAGGGCGAGGTGCGGCGCTGGGCGAACGTGCTGCCCGCCCGCATCCGCGACCTGCCGCGCTACCGGCCCGGCCTGGTGCGCCTGCCCGGCCAGGAGACCGGCCCGGCCCCCGTGGCCACCTGCCCCCGCTGCGCCGACGCCGCCAGCATCGGCCTGCGCCCCGGCCAGATCTGGGGCCACAAGCTCGGCCCCGACGGCGAACCGGTCGACGTGGCCGTGGCCTGCAAGCACGAGCCCGTCACGGCCTGACACCCGAACATGCTGCTGGCCCGGTGCGGACACACCGGGCCAGCGGTCGACCCCGCCCAACCACAACGAGAACGGGACCAACACCGATCATGCCCAAGCCCAGCAGCGACGACCAGTACGAGCCCGCGGACGACGAGTTCGGCGGCGACCGCCAGGCCGCCCTCGACGCCCGCCGCCTTGCGGCCGAGGAGCCGATCATCGGCGCCCTCCTGATGGCCACCGCGTCCTACGACGTGGTCACCGAGGTCGCCGACGAACTGCGCGGCGAGTCGCCCTGGCTGCGCACCGCCCACCAGCTGATCTGGGAGGCGGTGATCCGCCTCCACGGCCGCAGGCTCCCCACCAGCCCGCAGGCCGTCGCCCAGGAGCTCGACCGCTCGGGCGACCTCGCCAAGGCCGGCGGACCCAGCTACCTCCACCGCCTGGCCGGCCTCGCCCACCCCGCCGCCTCCGCGGCCTACTACGCCGGGCACCTGCGCGGCATCGCCCGCCTAGCGACGCTGCGCCAGATCGCCGAGCGCGGCATCCACCGCGCGGACACCGCCGACCCGGAACAGCCCGAGGACGCCATCGCCGCGCACCTGGCCGAGGTGGAGCAGCTGCTCGGCCAGGACGTCCACGACGACGACTTCGGCCGCCTCGGCGACTACCTGCCCGACGAGCTCGCCGCCCTAGAGCAGGAGGACACCGACCCGTTCGGCGTCACCGGCTTCGCCGACGTCGACACCCTGATGAACTGGAGGCCCGGCGAGATCATCGTGGTCGCCGCCCGGCCCGCGATGGGCAAGAGCGCCTTCGCCCTGGGCGTGGCCACCGCCACCGCCGCCACCGGCCGCCCCGTGCTGTTCTGCTCGCTGGAGATGGGCCGCGCCGAGGTCACCAAGCGCATCCTGGCCGCCAAGTCCCGGGTCGCCTTCAACCACCTCAACCGCGGCAAGAGCGCCATCACCGACGACGACTGGATGCGCATCGGACGCCACGTCGGCTCCCTCAGCGCCCTGCCGCTGTGGACCGACTACGGTGCCCGCACCTCCCCCGGCCGCATCCGCTCCCGTGCCCGCAGCCTGGCCAAACGCACCGGCCAGGCCCCGCTGATCATCATCGACTACATCGGCCTCCTCGCCCCCGACCGCACCGGCCGGCGCGCCGAGAACCGCTACGCGGAGATGACCGACATCAGCCGCGAGCTCAAGCTCATCGCCAAGGAAGACCAGTGCACCATAGTCGCCCTGGCCCAGCTCAACCGCGAGAACGAGAAACGCCAGGACAAGAAGCCCGTCCCCTCCGACCTTCGCGACTCCGGAGCCATCGAGCAGGACGCCGACGCCATCCTGCTGCTCCACCGCGAGGACTACTACGAGAAGGAGACCTCGCGCGCTGGCGAGACCGACATCATCGTCGCCAAGCACCGCAACGGGCCCACCGCGACGTGCACCGTCGCGCACCAGTTCCACTACAGCCGGCTGGTCGACATGACGCGCGACATCGACGGCGACTTCGGCAACAGGCCCACCACTGTGATCCACCAGACCGGCGCCATCGGCACGCAGACCATCTCCGCCGCCGATGCCGCCGCCCTCGGCTGGACCGCCGAAAACAGCGATGAAGAGACGGAATGGTCGTCCGACTCCAGCCTGGGTTCAGACCTCGGACTCTGACAGGCCCGAGAAAGTCTCTGGCGGCCCCTCAGCTCGTTTCCCGGGCAGGACCGGTGCGAACTCGCCGTTTGAGGCCAGCGGGCCGGCGGGGGATGAGCAAGGGGACTCCGGCTTTCTCGTCGGCGCGTCGGCGGGCGGCTCCCACGCAGAACAGGCAGGCCCCGTTGGCCGTCGGGTCGGTAGGGGCGCCGGGGTGGATGTTGCAGCCGGAGGTGTTCCTGGGCCGGGAGAGTTCCCGGGCGACGCAGAACGCCTGGTGCAGAACGTCGGCCATCTCCTCGAACTCGCTGAATTCAGAGCGCAGGGACAGCGAGAACGACAGGCTGTTGGCGTGGCTGAGGAGCTGGCGAAGCAGTTCCAGGTCGTAGGGGCCGTCGGGGATGGGGTAGCCGAGCGGGTTGGTCCGGGCGGGTGGCGGCACGTCGGCCGGGTGCATGCCACGCCGTCGGGCCTCGTTGCACAGCAGGCAGCGGGTCCAGCCCTGGGGCGCCTCCGGGTCGACGGCGCCGTCGGGGTGGGTGCGGCAGCCGGTGTGGCTCTTCGGAGGAGCGAGGTTGGCCGCGGTCCTGAAGACGGCGTACAGCTCGTCGGCGACGTCGTCGTACTCGGCGGGGTGCGAGTCGCTCCACAAGCCGGTGACGGCGTCGCCGATGGAGGCCATCTTGGTGCGCAGCTCAGCCAGGAGGAAGGGACGGCCGGCTGGCACTGAGTAGGTCTGGGATCGTCGCTCGCTCACCTGTACAGCTTGGCACGACGGGTACCCGAACCGGCACGCCGCCGGAGGGTCGAGGTCGGCTACCGTGTGCTGAGAACAGGACCTGGGAGGGGCGGCGTGGCGGAGCAGCAGGCTGGTTCGACGGACGGACGCGATGAAACCGGCGAGGTCCCACCGTGGGCCCTGGCCAGCCAGCGTCCCCGCGTGCCCTCTCCTTGGCCGGACTTCGACCGCATCGTGGGCCTTTACGAGGGCAAGCTGGTCGGCCTCGGCACGTTCAAGGGACGCCGGGAAGCCGCAGCCGGACTCGAACTGGCTATCCACGCTGCGGCGAACGGCCACTCCACTGTGCTCTTCGCTCCCGACCTGCCTCACCGCAACCCTGTCCCGCGTCTTCGCGTGGACCACTCGCCGGAACTGACACCCGCCCGGATCCGAAGCGTCGTGGACGGCATGGCGAGCAGGCGCGAGCCCGCCCAGCTCGTCGTTGTCGACCACTTCGGCCTGCTCCAGCGAGATCCCCAGCCAGTGGCCTACGACGACTACGACCAGTGGGACGACGACGAACCCGACATCGATCTCGCCGAACAAGAAGCGGGAGAGATCGCCCGAGAGCTGAAGCACCTGGCAAAGGACCACCATGTGCCCATCGTGGTCATGGCGCACCTCATCGGAGCGTTCGACAGGACCACCCCTCTCGACCTCGACCGCCTCGGCATCGCCGCCGTTCTTGAATACGACGCCGACGCAGTACTCCTCCTTCGCCGAACAGACGCCACCCAGGTCTCCGTCCACGTCGCGAAAGACCGCAGCGGCCCCGCCCCCCTCGATACCGCGATGGCCTGGTAACAGCCGGTAGGACGCGCTGAACCTGCGCGACCACCTCGGCCAGGCGGTCCCAGACGGCTTCGACTGGGACCGCCTCGACCCCTGGATGGAGCGGCCCTACGACACGATCGACCAGCGCCTGAACCAACTTTGTGCCCCGCGCCAGGCCCACCCCGGCCCGACCGGCGATCAGGAGCGACCGTCAACGGAGAGGTGAACCTCAACAGACTGCTCGCCGTGCGTCTGCAGCCCGGAGGCGACAGCCGCGTTGCCGCCGGGCCGCGATCGGGCGGAAGTCCGGTGTTCCGCCCCGGTGAGAGCTCTGGGTTAGACAAGATGGCGGCAATGACGATGGTGATCGTGGTGGTGCACGCGAAGCTGGGCTACGAGGACGAGCACCTTGAGGAGTTCGTGCGCCAGTACGCGGCGGCGGGCTGGCACTGGCTGCCGGGCGATCACCCCGTGGTCTCGCGAGCCGCGGCCGCCGCCCGCGGCGCCGGGGCCTGAGCGGCTCTCGGTCTGAGGTCGGGCGGGGCTGGACACGGCAGACGAGGGCGGCTGCCCGGCATCAGCACGGTCGGCGTCGGCGAGGCCCCACGGCGCGGTGAAGGTGAGCAGCGGGATGCCGTCGATCGCGCCCGGACACACCAGGGTCTCGTAGCGGCCGGGCCCGAGCTGCTGCCGGCCGGTGGCCAGGGCGTGGGTGAGGTCGAGGTCCGCTCCGGGCACCCGGTGCATTTCCTGGGCGGCGATAATGCCGTTCCACCGTCCAGGCCGTGGCGGGCCTGAGTCATGGATTCCCTGGTGATGGTGCGGTGCCTGTTGCTGGGCTCGGCAGGAGTGGGGTGGTGGCCTCGATGTGGTGGGTTGGGGCTGTTGCGGGTTGTGCTGCGTAGACGAAATGTTTCCCGTTGCCATCGTGGTGTCGCGGCGGGTGCTCGGAGTACGGCCCTTCGGCAAGTGATACGTGTACGAGGAATGCTTGTGGTGTAAGGGGATGGAGTACCAGTCGGGTGTTGCGGGTGCTGGCCAGGGCGGGTGGTCGGCAGGCTTCTGGGCATGGACATGTGAGGTAGATCACTTACTCGCGGGTAGGCGTGGAGCGCCCTCGATCGGCGAGGGGCGCACCCCCCCCTGACCAGCAATGTTTCTCTGAGTGATCATGTAGCTACCCAGTGTTCGAATATTGCGGTGGGATTCGTACGATCACCTCTAGGTGATCCCGTTCCGGTGCGCATCAGTGTGCGAAGGCCGAACTCGCTTAGCTGGAGTCACAAGCACAAGGCCTCCCTGGCCCTGTTAGTGAAGCGAGGCAAGTTGAACGCCACTTGTGACGGTCGGGTCCGGCAGCGCCGCCGGGCCCCGGCGGTCGGCGCCGTGTTCCCGTCCACCGGATCTTCCGGACGGATGGGGCGCCACCCTGCCGACCCTGGTGCGGCGGGTTCCCGTTCGACGGGAGCGCGTCCGTGAGCGGCGATCTCTTCTCCACCGGAACCGGCCCCGGCGCCTGGAGCGACCGGGACGCGCCGCCCTGGCAGGCCGTCTGCCACGGCATGGCGATGCCCCTCGAGTTCGAGGTCTTCTACCTGACGCACAGCAACGGCTACCTGCACTTCGCCGACACCGAGTTCGGCGATACGGGGACGGCGCTGCAGGTGGTCGACGACGTCTTCCTCTACTTCCTCGTCACCTGGAGCGAGATGAGCGCCGAGGTCAACTTCGCTGAGGCCGCCTGGGAAGTGCTGCGTGCGGCTGTGGTCTACGAGAAACGGCGCCGGGACCGGGGCATCCACGACGCCCCCTCCTTCTTCTGGAAGATGACGTTCGGCCATGCGATGGTCAGCAGCCGCGAGGACTTCAGCCGCGAGCCCGACGAACTGCGCCAGGCGATAGCCCAGCTTCCGCCCCGCCAGTTCGACGTGATCGTGCTGAAGCATTTCATGGGGCGCAGCCGCGGCGACATCGCCTACCTCCTGGGGATCAAGCCGGTGACTGTCGACCACCACCACCGCCGGGCCCAAGCCCAGTTGCGAGTTCTGCTCGGCAAGCAGCCCTTGCCGGCCCCCGCCGGTCCAACCGGCGAGATCGAGGAGACAGTGTGAACGAGGACGAGGGGATGTTCGACCCGGTTGATGTCGTAGACGAGGAGATGGACGAACTCCTGGCCTCAGCGGCGGCCAGGAGCCGGTACGGCCCTCCGCTCGCGGACCAAGGGGAAGGCCTCCGCAGGCTCGCGGCGCAGTACGAGGCGTTCCAGATCGGGCTGTTCGAGAAGCCGGGCTGGTGGCAGGCGCAGGCTTCCGCCGGTCCGAAGCTGGAGTCGCTCGCCCGGTGGGTGATCGACCAGCCCGGTGCCATCGGGACGATGGCGGCTCTGTGCAAGGTGGACGTCCTCAACACCACCGACCGCGAAGGCGCCCTCGTGTTCGGCTCGATGCTGTACCTGACCGGGCATCCCGTCAGCGCGAGGTTCTGGTGGCAGTACGCGGCGGGCGCGGACCATCGCATCGCGGCGTACTGCTTGTACCTGGGTGAGCTGCATCACGGCAGGTTCGGCGCGGCGCAGGCCTGGTACGGCCAGGCCACCTCGGGCAAGAGTGCGCCGGGGGAGGAGATCTCCCGGTCGCTGCCCTGTCTCGACTCCTACCAGGATCTGCTGGAACTGGTCGACGACAACCGGCCGGCGCCCTCCGCGCCCGCCGGGCACGACATCGATCTCCACTTCGCGGTCGAGCGCTTGGACTTCGGGGTGGAGGACGGCATCGCCCACCGGCCCGATCAGCGCCTGGTCGACACCCTTGCGACTTTCACCGGCCGAGGCTGAACGCCGAGCCGGTGGCGCGTCCGATGCGGCACCGACGCACGCATCGGACCGCGCAGGCAGGCCCTCTCTGCCGTCGGCACGGTCTGCGTGCACATGCTGTAACAGGAGGAACCGGAACTGATCGCGTCCGGTTCCCGTCCGGCCGGGGATGGCCATCTGCTTGATCCCGTCATTCAGGCTTCATTACAGGCAAGTTGATGATTAGTCAAAATGACACCCTGTCAGTTTTAAGGCCTAAACGTGACGCTCATCACATGCATGAGGAGAATCCGCAGCTCAGAACGCTGCGCACATGACTGGTGACCCTGGGTCGAAAAATTGACTGGCCCGGATCCGGTGAATTCGCCTCCGTCGCAGCGGTTCTCCTCATGAGCCCCAAGGGGCCCACTTCATACAGCACATGAACACCAACCATCAGCAAGGGAAACAATGACGCACCACCAGACCCACGGGACCGCCGGTCCTGCCCGCAGGCCCGACAGCGAAGAACCGGCCCGGACGCAAGTCGCCTCCGACCTCTCGGCGCCCGCGCTTCCGATCCGACACGCCAGGTCGGTCACCGCTCTGGTCGCGGTCCTCGCGAAGCTGGAGCGGGCGTCATGGTGATCCAGTCTTCCGAGCCCTCCGGTACCAGTACCGGTGCCAGCCCGATGCCGTTCGATTTCGAGGTGTTCGTCCGGGCGAACAGCCGAACCTGGCTGCGCTACGCCAGGACCCGCCTCCAGAACCTCTCCGACGCCGAGGACGCCGTCCAGGAGACGGCGGTGCGCCTGTTCACCCATTGGAAGTTCATGCTGGCGCTGCCGGAGCCACAGGCGATGCAGGCCTTCGCCCTGAGGGTGCTGAAGGGCAAGGTGAGCGAGGCGCAGCGGGCCCGGGCACGGGACGGTGCGAAGGTCGGCAGGCTGGTGCAGCTGCGCAAGGGGGTGTCGGACCAGGACCCGGTCGTCTGTGGGGACCACATGCTCGACCGGGAGGGCGTGGCCCTGCGGCTGGCGATGGAGGCCCTCGGCCGAACAGATCCGTTGCTGGCCGAGGCGGTGAGGCTGCGGATGCTCAGGCTGACCTATCGCGAGATCGGGGAGGCGCTGGGAATCGCCTCGACCACCGCGAAGACGTGGGTGTCGGAGGGCTGGCGGTGGCTCGATCAGGCGCTCAACAAGGATGAGGAAGGCACTTCATGAGCATCGAGGAGCACGCGAGCGATGTCGCCGAACGGATCGAGCGGGAACTCGACGAACACTACGACGAGGACGACTTCATCCGCAGGCTCGCGGAGCGGATCCAGGCGGGGCGGCGGCGACCGTCCTCCCCCCGCGCCGGCGGGGTCCGGCCCGGGAGGCCCGAAGTCGCCGCCGGGGCGGCCCCGGTTGCTGCCTCCCCGGCGACCCGTGCCACGGCGGGCCGGCCGACCCCTCAGCTGATGCCCGCGGCGTGCCGTGCGGATCTGAGGGTCCAGCTCGGCCAGTTGTGCGACGGGATCATCGGCAGCGTTCATCCCGCCCGTCCCCAGGCCGCCGACAGGGTCGACGATGTCAGGGCAGTTCTGACAGGCTGCATCCTCTACAGCAGGGGCAGCGAGGCCCTGGCCGAGTGGTGGTGGCAGCGGGCCGCTGACGCGGGCAGCAGCCTCGCGCCGCATCTGCTGTCGGTGCTGTTCGCCGCGACGTGTCGGGAGGATGAGGCCGGGCACTGGCGCATCCACGCGGAGGCGGTGGGCCTGACTGTCCCGTCCTCCGCCGGGTGGGAGGACCTCAGCACCGAGGTGCTCCTGTCCGACGAGGTGTCCGAGGCTGCGGTGCACGCCGTCGTCGAGCAGTGGCCCGCCTGCTCGCCGGTCTCCGGGCCGGACTGGATTGAGCACTGCTCCTCCGTGGACCCCAGTCAGCCCCCGCCGAGGCCCGTGAATGGCCGCAGTGTCCGGCGCCGCACACTGCCGGCATCGGCGTCGCCGCTGAGGCCGTCGGACCACAGCGGTACAGGGTGGCCGTGGATCTGACCGTACGGACAACGGGGCCACGGGGCGGCCCCTCCGCAGGAGCTGGCGCAGCTGAGCTGCGGACCGTACCAGCCACCCCTTCGGCGCAGGCAGTCGAAGGACGCTAGGGGCAGCAGCAAACCGGTGTCACTACCCGAAACCAGCGGGTCCCCGGGTCGCCACCTGAGGGCAGATGGCGATGCCCTATTCCAGGAATCGTGAGACAGGGGTTCCGTGCTGTGGCGGGCGTAGAGGGGTGATGTGGGATCGGGCGAGCAGCTACCAGGGTGTTCCGTGGGAGACGGAGCCCCCAATGTTCTGGCACCTGCGTGCTGACGGTGGGCGTGACACCCGTCCGGAGTTGGCCCCGATGAACGACTCGCCTTTCCTTAAGAAGGAAGCACATCCCCTGACCTGCGGTGACGCCTTCTGCAACGTCTGGTTTTCCAGCCGCTACGGCCAGAAAACCAGACGTTAGGAGCGGGGCCGGTCCGGGTACAGGGTCCGACACGCCAGCATGGGGAAGCGTTCTTCGAAGCTGCTCCTGTAGCTTCATGTCGATAACGTCTGGTTATTCGGATCTAACGTCTGAAAAACCAGCCCTTGATGGAAGAAGAGGACACCGGTCGTTCGACCGGCTGCCGAGCGACTACGACTTGCGCGACGAGGAGCAGCAATGGCCCGCAAGGGCAACATCGCCTTGGTGAACCTGGAGACGGGCGCGGTACTGCCGCCGCCGAAGCCCCGGACGCCGCACAGCATGGACGGGTCCTACACGCTCAACGCCTACACCGACGATGCCCCGCTCTATGGCTTGGCACTGTCCGGGGCGGAGTGGGCGACGATCGACTGGGTCCGCTCCAACGGCGGCGCTGGCGCTGCGGTCAAAGTGACCCCGGCGGCTGTCGCGGAGGACATCCACGCCACCGAGACCACCGCCAAGACGGCGCTCGCCCGCTTGGTGAAGCTGCACATCCTGCTGAAAACCAGCCCGCGCAGCCAGACTTACCAACTCAATCCCCGTCGGTTCTGGGAGGGCAGCGGTGAAGCCCAGGTCCAGGCCTGCCGCCGCCTCGACCCGCCGGCTATCTCCCCCGATGCCAAGGCCGTTGCCGTGGCGCGGAAGGCAGCCGCGAAACTTGCCGAGAAGGCAGAGGCCGATCAGGAACCTACCGGCCCGCGCCGCACCCGTAAGGCCACCACGATCGGAGCCGACCGATGAGCGCCGCCACATACACCCATCATGGCGGATTCGACCCGGACGACCTCAGCATGCCGCCCATCTACACCCTCAACCTCTCCGCCGGCCAGCGAAGCGTTCTGGAGTGGCTGACCACCCGAGGGGCGGTTTTCGACACGATTACCGTCGATGTGGAGGAGATCGCCCAGGACTGCGGCACCTCCGTCTCCACCGTCTACGACTCCCTCGCCCGCCTCGAGGGCCTCCAGTTGGTGGACAACCCCGACCCCACCCGTTATCGCGTCAACCCCCGCTACTTCTTCTCCGCCAACCCAGAGATCCGCCGTCTGGTCGGCGAAGCCCTCGGAGCCCCACAGATCACCCCTGACGCCCGCGCGGCTGGTCCCCGAAAACTCGGCAACACCGCTGCCCGACGCCGACGGACTATCAAGGCCGTTCCTGATCAAGAACAGCCGTAGTCCGGAACCACAACTGCGGAAACTCCATCCCAAGGGCTGGTTCTTCGGACCTAAGGTCCGAAGAACCAGCCCTTGGCTGTACCAGCAGGGCACCTTTCTAGTACGACGATCCGCCTCAACGAAGCAGGCTGAAACCCTGATGCCCCGGGCGAATCGCCGCACTACGGCGTGAAACTTGGTGCAGCCCGGGCTGCTGGCCCCATATGCCGTCGCCCACCTCGGCGGCGCCCTGGCCGCCCTCGCCGACCAGATCGACCCGCCTGCATCGCCGCCGCGAGCTGATCTCCTGGCCGGTGCCGCTGCCCACAGCCGAGCACGGCGCGGCCGTCGACCTGTCGGGCGCCGGTGACGCGGTCGCCGAGCTGTGGTGCGACGACAACTCCCTTTCACTGTCCGGCGGTTCGGGGAGATGGCCGTCACCCGCACCCCGATCCCGACGCGGGGACGCCCTTAAGCAGGGGCGCCGGGCGGTGCGGCGTCCAGTTCTCCGCGCTGATGGGCGTTGCGTGCCGGACACCGGTTCCGGCTCGCGCGTGGCCACCTGTAGGTGGCCTACGGCGTCCGGAAGGGTCCGGCCGCGGTTCTCACTACTTCTCTTAATGGTGTCCGCGTAGTGCGGCCCCCGTCCGGCTGGTGCACAGACCCCCCTTCGAATCCGCCGCGCGATCCGCGCTGTCCCGATTCACCCGGAAGAGATGCCAAAACATTAGATCCAGTATTAGAAACTGCACTACGATGAGGTGTAGGAGGTGCGACATGCCCGAGGGGATGGACCCGATCGACGCGCTGCTGGCGGAGGTCGACGAGGAGGAGCTCCCGCCGCCGGGGGAGCGCAAGCGGCTGCGCCGGGCGGCGCGGCTGACCCGGGCTCGGGTCGCGGAGCAGGTGGGGGTGCGCGAGGAGACGGTCTGGACGTGGGAGACCGGGCGGTCCGAGCCGCGGCCGCCGCAGCGGGGCCTGTACGCCCGGCTGCTGCGCGGCCTGGGCGAGCGGTTCCCCGCGCCCGCCGGCGCGGCCCGTCCGGCCGCGCTGCAGCTGCCGGTGCCGGTGCCGGAGACGTTCGCCGCCGCGCCGGGCACGCCGCCCGCCCCGGCTGCGCCTGCCGCCGCGGACGTCCGGGCCGTGCCGGTCGACCGGCCCGCCGCCGTGCCGGCCGTGCCGGTCGCCGCGCCGGTCGAGCCGGTGGCACCGGTGGCGCAGGTGGTGCTGCTGGACCAGAACCCGGACGGGTCGCTGCTGATGGCCGCGCCCTTGCCGTGCGTGCAGTGCGGGCAGCCGTCGGTCTACCGCGTCCAGGGGCACCCGATGCACCTGGGCGGGCTGTGCCGCCCGCCCGCCGCCGCCCCGGCCGCCACCCCGGCCGCCACCGTTGCCCCGGCCGCGCCGCAGGCGACGCCGACGTCGGCACCGGCTCCGGCCGTGCGGGTCGAGCCGGTCCGTCCGGCCCACCAGCGCTCGGCCGCCCCGGCGCCGCGGACCGCGCGGCCAGCCGCCGCGGTGCGGTCGGCCGGCTCGACCAGGCCGAGGAAGGCCACTGCGGCGAAGAAGCCGTCGGCGACGTCGTCGACGCCGGCGTCGTCCGCGGTGGCGGAGTGGCGGCAGGCCGCCCAGGCCCGGTTCCCGGGCGGGCCGCTGGCCGTCCTGGACGTCGCCGCCGACGGCAAGACGCTGACCGCGTACCTCGCCGACGGCACCCTCGCCCCGACCGCCCCGACGACCCGGACCCTGGTGGGCCTGGTGGAGTGGGCGTTGGAGGCCGGCCTCGGCGGCGCGAGGTTGCACCGGTTCGGCAAGGACAGCGACCCGGTGCTGGTGCTCACCGACCGGGTGCTCGCCGCCGTCGGCCTGCCCGCCGCAGGCGAGGACGAGAAGCGCGACTTCGTGCCGCGCCTGGGCCGGCTGCCCAAGACGCACAAGGTGGTGAAGCAGGTCGAGAAGGGGGGCTGGCAGCTCACCCAGCGTGGGCTGGGACGCTGGGCCCGCGTCTACCGCCAGCCCGAGGGCGGGCGCCGGGTGTGCGTGCAGCTGTGCGTCCCCGGCTGGGGCGCGCTGTCCGCGAAGGACCACTGGGCCGTGCCGGAGCAGGTGCTCGCCGACCCGGCCGCCCTGGCGGTGCTGCTGGGCACCTACGCGACCCGCGTGATCACCCCGTGCGGCGGCGCCCCGGTCTCCGGGCTGGAGCTGATGACCGCGCTGCGCCCGCGCACCCGCTGGGTGATGAACCCGGACGGCACGAAGGGCAGCGCCCTGGTGGAGGGCTCCCTGCACCACGCGGTCGACGCCGCGCCGTGCGAGGTGCCGGACATGCACCCGCGCGCCAAGGAGCGCCAGGGTGAGGGGCCCGAGCACGTGATGGCCGAGGAGTCCTGGGACTGGCACCGCCCGATCGACCTGGTCGACGAGAGCGAGCGAATCCTGGCCTGGGCCGTCGGCCTCGACACGAACACCGCCTTCCTCGCCGCCTCGGCGAGGTTGGTGGTCGGGCTCTCGGAGCCGGTGCACGAGCTGAACCCGGTCTTCGACCCGAAGATCCCCGGCGCGTGGAAGTGCGACTTCTCCGCCCTCGAGCTGGACCCGCGGCTGCCCAACCCGTTCACCCCGACGGGCGAGCGCCCGGTCGGGCCGGGCTGGTACGCCACCCCGACCGTCGCCTACGCCGTCGAACTCGGCCTCCAGGTGCGCCCGCTGGAGGGCTGGCTGCGCCACGAGGCGGGCCCGTACCTCGACCCCTGGTACGAGCACCTGCGCTCCGCCTACATGACCACCATGGAGAACCTGGGCGTGCCCGCCGACCTGGCGGTGCGCGACCTCGGCGCCCACCTGGAGGCGATGGCCCGGCTCAAGGAGGGCGACCCGGCCGAGCTGGCGGTGCTGCACGCCATCAAGGCCAGCGCCAAGAGCGGCATCGGCAAGCTCAGGGAGAAGCCCAGGGGCCTCGGCTACAAGTTCGGCGAGCGCTGGCCGGCGCTGGACCGGCCGACCTGGCGGCCGGACATCCGGGCGGCGGTGATCTCCGCCAGCCGCGTCAACATGCACCGCAAGCTGCGCAAACTCGCGGAGGCCACCGGCCGCTACCCGCTCGCCGTCGCCACCGACTGCGTGGTCTACGCGGCCGCCGGCCCCTCGCCGCTGGACGTCCTGCCCTACGACGCCGACGGCAAGCCCACCGCGATCCTCGGCGCGAACGGCAAGCCGATCACCGGCCTGCCCCGCCTCGGCGTGTCCCCCGGCCACGTCAAGCACGAGGGGAGCAGGCCGCTGGCGGAGGTCCTGGAGCAGATCACCGACGGCTACAACCCGGGCCGCCTCATCAAGGGCGGCCCGGCCGCCGACGACCAGTAGCACCCGCCCGGCCGGCCGGGTCGAGAGCACCTGCGGCCCGGCCCGGCCTGCCCGCCACCATCACAGCGGCCCGCCGGACGGCGGCCGGACCAAGGAGGGACCCCATGGAGCACGACCCCCGCGCCGAACAGCTCGCCACCGCCTACTGGAGCCGCACCCGCCCGGTCGCCTGGAACCGGTTGAAGTCCGAGGTGCAGGCCGAACTGGTCGAGCAGGCCGGCATCTGGCTGCACGCGGCCCTCGCCGCGGGCCTCCTCGCGCCGGCCACCGCGCCGAGCGAGGACCACACCGCGCTGTGGCTGGACGACCAGGGCGGTGTGTGGAAC
This sequence comes from Kitasatospora fiedleri, assembly GCF_948472415.1. Classification (NCBI taxonomy): domain Bacteria; kingdom Bacillati; phylum Actinomycetota; class Actinomycetes; order Kitasatosporales; family Streptomycetaceae; genus Kitasatospora; species Kitasatospora fiedleri. Next base: position 37,328 of record NZ_OX419521.1, read on the forward strand.
GGCGTCCCGACCAGCGACGGCGACGACGACCTGGTGCTGCCGCTGGTCCACGCCCGCGACGAGGCCACCTCGCGCCGCGACCTCGCCGACCACGGCCACCGCCTGACCTTGATCGGCTGGACCCGCTGACCCCCGCTCGCCCGGCACCGGCCGCCGGGCGGGCCCCGCCCACCACCACGACACCAGCACAGGCCGCCGCAGGCGGCCGGGAAGGAACCGGCGTGAGCCGCCGTATCGACGAGGGCCTGGAGCGCGCCGAGCGCACCCGCCCCCTTCCGCAGTCCACCGCCGCCCAGGTGCGCTTCCTCCTCAAGGGCGCCAAGTCCACCAAGGCCCTGGCCGCCGAACTCGGCGTCTCCCAGCGCACCGTGCAGCGCTGGCTCAAGGGCCAGGGCAACCCCAAGCCCGCCGCCGCCAAGGCCATCGAGACCAAGGTCCGCACGAAGTGGCAGCCCAAGGTCAAGGAGCGCGTCCGCAAGGCCGCCGAGGCCAACGGGTTCACGCTGCACTTGTCGGCGACGTTCGGCTACACCGCGGCCGGGGCAGCACCGACGACCCCCGCCCGCGCATGATCAGCCAGAAACTGCCCGGCGACGTCGCCCGCCGCCTCTACGCCGCCCGCGACGCCGGAGCCAGCCAGGCTCAGCAGGAGGAGATCCTCGCCGACGCCCTGTCCGAGCACTACTTCCGCAACAGGGACTCCCGCGCCCGCGGCCTCGACGCCGAGGTCAACTCGGTCGAGTGGATGGACATCGAGGTCTAGGCGGCGCCCGCGGCGGCCCCGGGCCCCGCCCGACTGTCCACCGACACCGCCCGGCCCGAGAGCGAGACTGCTGTCGCCGACACCGCCCGCGACGGCCGCCCCGACCCCTACGCCACCACCGGCTGCGCCCGCGCCGACCGCATCGCCCTCGAGCTCATCGAGTCCGCCGCCGGCACCACCTGACGACCCGACAGAACCCACCGGAAGGAACTTGACGTACGTGGACGACGACACCCCCGAGCCCGGCGAGCTGCGCCTGCCCCTGGCGCTCTACCGCGACAACGCCACCGGCGAGATGGTCATCCCCGCCGCCGAGGTCAGCGGCCTGCTGCGCACCTCCGCCCGGCAGTGGCTGACCTGGGAGCGCGAGGACCAGGCCGAGCTCGACCCGCAGACCGTCGCGCTCCTCGGCGGCGCCCTGGCCGACCTCGCCGACCAGATCGACGTCGCCTGCATCGCCGCCGCGAGCTGACCGGCCGGACGCCTCCTCCCGCTCGAGCCGGTCGGCGTCAACCGGCTGCTGCGCGCCCTCACCCCTCCCCCGATCACCTCGCCGGAGCCCCGACGGGGCTCCGTGTCGCCGATAAAGCCCCGATGGGCCGCCCGATGCGGGCGGCCCATCGCTTTATCCGAAGACAGAATCGGAATTCACCGGCGCGGAAAGAGCCGACACGGAAAAATATCACCGAATTCACAGAGCACCTGGAAAGGAAAGCGCGATGACGTCCACCACCCCGGCCGACACCACCCCGGCCGACACCACCCCGACCGCGACCGCGACCGCCACCGTCTTCCCGCCCACTCCGGGGCCGGCCTACTTGTGGTTCGGGGAGGTGCCCGAGCACCTGCTTACCAAGACCCAGCTGGCCTCCCTGGAGTTGCCGCGCCGTCCCGGCGGGCCGGTGCGCGCCACCGTGGAGGGCCGCACCCCCGGCGGGACGGACACGTTCGACCTCTACGACCTGGGTGAGTCGGTGCCCACCGCCGCGACCGGCGCGCAGCTGGCCGCGGCCGCCGCGCGCTCCGCCACCGCCCGGCTCTGCGAGGAGTGCGGGGCCCGGCCCGAGGCGCCGCCCGCTGCCCGGACCGACCCGAAGAACGGCCCCGGTCGGCTGCTGTGCCGCTCCTGCCTGGCCATCGACAAGATCCGCCACACCCAGCAGCTCCTGCGCGCCGAGTCGGCGGCCGCCGCCAAGGAGCTCGCCGACCTGGTCGCCGAGAGGGGTGAGCACCTGGTGGTCCTCGACGCCGCCTACACCCTGCGCTCCACCCCCTCCGGCAGGCAGGTTCCGGCCGCCGCCGCGCTCACCGCCCTCGACCTGTTCGGCACCGTGCTGTTCCGCCGCGTGCTGCGCCTGACCGGCCCGCGCACCCCCTGCCCCGATCCGGACGCCGTCCCGGCCGCCGCCACTCTCGACGGGCTCTCCGGCATCCTCGCCGGCCGCACTGTGCTGATGTGGGACCTGGACGACCTCGATGCGCTGCACGCCGCGCTGCGCCGTGCCGGCATCGACGTGCCCGCGTTCCTGCCCCGCCGCCGACGGAGCCTGCACGAGCTGGTCACCCGCTGGCGCGCCGACGTCACCACCAACGCCCGGCTGCGCCCGGCCATCGCGCCCGGCACCGCGGACCGCCTCCTGCACCTGGTCCACCTCGTCGCCGGCACCACCGGCGCCCGCCGACCCGGCGAGGCCGCCCTGCCCGGCCTGTGAGCACCCGCCGCTTCACCGCCCGCCCCGCGCCGTGCGCGATCTGACGCACCGCCACCACCGAGAGGACCTCCGTGACCTACCACTCCGACGGCAGCAGCGCCCGCTTCACCGTCCTGCGGGACCTGGTGACCGGCGGCATCATGATCCCGGCCGACTCCGCCACCGCGCTGCTGCGCGAGACCGCCGGGCGTTGGGTGGCCGACATCGCCGACCCGCACCAGCCGCCCCGCGACCCGGCCTTCTACGCCAGCGCCCTGCTCGCCCTGGCCGACCAGATCGACGCCGAGTGCATCGGCGTCGAACTGCGCCCGCTGGCCGACGAGTAGCCGCCCCCGCACGCCCGCACCGACCAGGCCCGCCACCACGAGGTGGCGGGCCTTCGCCATGCCCGCGACCTGAAGGAGGACGTCCGTGCCCACCGTCACCTACACCCGAGCCGCCGCCCGTGCCCTGCAGCGCCTGGACGGCCACCGCGCTGACCGCGTCCTGCGCCGCCAGGTCCACGGCGCCCTCGAACGCCTCGCCGCCGACCCCCGCCACCCCGGGCTGCGCACCCACCGCCACCATGCCCTGCCCGGCCACCTCGGAGAGTTCGTCTACGGCTCCCGCGTCGGCGCCGGCTGCGGCTGGCGCATCCACTGGAGCTGGACCCCCTCCGGCTCCATTGAGGTCGTGCGCATCGGCCCGCACCTGTGACCCTTCGCCGACTGCTTTTCCGGCACCTTGTGCGGCATCTCCTCGGGCCCGTTCACGGGGAGATGCCGAACAGTTGGCGGTGTGACGCTCGTCACGCTCTCTGGTGTGGGTCTTCGGTGCCCTGTGATGATGTTGTTGCAGGTAGTGACGGTTTCCTAGTCCTGGGGGTTCACCCAGAAGAGTGGATGGCGACCGGAGTTCGATTACCCGAACGGGTGATGCGCGGATGGGGCGTCACATGCTGTGCGGCCAGCGGCCTTTCACGGATGGAGTACGGTTTTCCCAGCCCCAAGGGGCACCCGGTGCTCACCGACTGCGAGCCGGACCGTCCGGCCGTATCGAGCACAAGGGCGTGCCCCGTGGAGTACGAGGAAAACCAAGATCAATCCCTCCGGGGACGGCTGCGCCGATGGCTCGGCCGTGCCGTGGCCCTCACCGGCCGGTGGCTGCGGCGCAACGCCGCGGTGATCGGCGCGCTGGGCACCGTGGCGGGAGCGATCGCCGGGATCGTCGGTATCGGCCGCTGAGCTGACGACCCCGGGCGGACAGCAGCCGGCTGCCCGTGAAGCCCGACCCGCGTTCGCGGGGCAGTCCGTCAGGGGGCCACCGGCAACCGGCCAGCGCCACCCCGGACTGGAGCAGCGGTAGCACGAGAGAACCCCCGGCCAAAAACGGTGGCCGGGGGTTCTTCGCGTCCCCGGGCGTCGGACGGGCCGCTCGGGTCGCCGGGCTGGAGACCACAGCGGGCACCGTCGTCAAGCCCGGGTGATGGGAATGACCCCGATCTGACGACGTGCAAATTTGCACGCCTGGCCACCGTACCCGCATCGGAGTGCTGGTGAACGCCGGGTTGTACAACCCGTTGAACACCGAGTTGTACGCGGAGTTGAACTTCGGGTCCCGCTGTGTGCCGGACGCTGCGGCGGTCAGCCGGTGATGCCGGCGGCGTGCCAGGCAGCGGTGATCTGGGCGAGGGCGGTGCGGGCGGCAGGGGTGTCGGTCTGCTTGGTGAGGTGGGCGGTGGCGAGCATCCGGGCGGCGGGCAGGTCGAGATCGAGGACGGCCAGGACCCGGTCGAGGTCGGCGAGGGCCCGGGCCGGGGTGAGTCCGGGGAACAGGATCCCGTCGTCGAGCAGCAGCTCCAGGTTCCCCAGGAGGTCCCCGGCATCGTCGGCCCTGCCGACGGCGCGGTGCAGCGCGTCGCGCGCCTCGTGCAGTGCGGCGATCCGGAAGGCCGGCAGGACGAGCAGCCGCACCGCGGTGTCGGGCGGGTCTTCGGCGTCGACGGTCTCCACGACCGCGTCCAGGGCGTCTGCGGCGGTGTCGAAGGTGAGCGCCGGCGCGGCGAACGCGGCGCGGGGGCGCCGGTAGGCGGCGGCCGCGGCGGACCGCAGGACCTCCCGCAGGGGCGGGACGGTATCGGCCCAGGCCGGGTCGGCAGGCAGCGCGAGGGGCAGGTCGGCGTGGAAGGAGGAAGTCACGGCCGGGAGCATGCCCGTCCGGGTGCCCTCGTGCACTACCGGCGCCTGGGCCTGCCGCCAGCTGTTTTCGGTGGAGCAGTCCAGGGTCCGCGTGCCGCTGCCGGCGGCGATCGCGCGTCCGCCGGCCTCCGGATGGGCGAAGGCGCCGCCGAGGCGCTGTGCGTTGGAGGGCCCCGGTATCGGGGCAAAGCCGGACAGCCCTCGCCAGGACATGGTCTGTATCGAGACAGTTGGCACACGCATTCGGTCATGCGTTTCATTCGTGGGCGATGGGAGTCATCGGGACCGGTAGACAAGGGGGCGCGGCGGCCGAGGCGGCCGCCGCAGGGAGGGGATACCAGATGTTCCGCAAGTTCGGCACCATCGTGGCGGTGGGAGCCTTGGCGCTGGCCGCCGCCGCCACGACCCCGGCCGTCGCGGCACCGAAGAGCGCCGCGACAACCCAGCCGCCCGCGTCCGCGCCGGTCGAGGTCGCGCTGGAGTTCAAGGGCTACGACAAGGCCGTCGCGCAGGCCCACGGCTACACGATCAAGACCAGCCCCCAGGGCTTCGAGTACTCCGTCATCGACAACGCCACGCCCGCCCAGGACCAGGCCGCCCAGGCCAAGGCCGCGATCCGCTGGGGCAAGGCGGCGCCGACCGGCACTGCCCCTGGACTCGTCCACCCCAACGGCTACGGCGACGTCTTCTCGCCGACCTGCGGCACCGCCTGGATCTCGGGCACCGCGGTGGGCAACCTCACCGTCGACATCTCCACCGGCTTCACCCTCCTCCCGGGCGACGAGGCGATCTTCTACTTCTGGAAGGTCTACCTGGCCGACCCGGGCGGCACCAGCCACCTGCAGTGGGGCCCCACCAGTCTGGCCGATCGCAACAAGTGGTCCGGCCACAAGACTGTCGGTGGACTCACCGTCGGCAATGCCAGCGCCACGGTCAGCACCGAGAGCTACGCCGTCCTCATCGACGGTTCCTCCTGCAACGCCGGCCCCGCCCAAGCCACCTACGGCATCAACTGACCCAAACCGCCCACCGGGTGGGTGGCGCCCCTGGCACAATCGCCAGGGGCGCCACCCACCCCGCCCCGGACCTCCAGGAGGCGCGATGTACCGCAGCCCCACCCCGCCCGCCGGCGTCCCCCGGGCGCTGAGCGCCGACGAACTGCTCCACGCCTTCGGCGAGCCGGTCGCCCACCTCGCCGACCCACCCGCGCACTGGCGCGTCAACCACGACTGCCAGCGCTTCGACGACCACCTCACCGACATCGAGGTGCAGTACATCCACGGCACCGAGCACCAGGTCGTCGTCCGCACCACCCGCCCCGCCCCCCGGGGCGGCATACTCGCCCCCGACATCCTGCTCGCCGGCTTCTTCCGCACCTACCTCGCCAACTACAGCGACACCCCGGACCCCGAAGCCCTCACCGCTACCGTCCCGGGCCCGGAGACCGTGCTGCACCTCGACGGCGCCGAGATCACCGCAGCGACCCTCACCGCCCCCGGCCACCACGCCTTCGCCGCCCGCAACGGAGAGCGCGCCATCCTCGTCGCTGCCTCCACCCGCCACGCCGTCACCGCCCACCACCTGCGTCTCGTCACCCGCTGATCCCGGCCCGAAGAGCCGACTGCGCGGCGAACGCCCGGCGTTGCGTTGCGGCAACGAAACGCTGGGCCCGCCCTGAGAGCGGGCGGAGGCGGCTGGTTCCGTGGCGGCAACGAAACGCCGGGCGTTCGACGCCGGAGACCGGACAGCCGGCTGACGGGAGGCGCTGCCAGTGGGGTGCAACGAAACGTCTAGGGTGGTCGGGTGACCATGGATCAGCCCGACCGGCAGCCCGCTCTCCTTGACCTGGATGTCGCCGTGCCCGCGCCAGCGCTGTGTCCGGGGTGCGGTCTGCCGCTGCCGCCGCGCGCGGCGACCGGGCGGCCGATCTTGCACCACGACTCCACCTGCCGCAGCCGGGCCCGGCGCCGCCGCCTGCGTGAAGAAGCACAGGCCAAGGCCGCCGATCGGCTGTTGCACCGCACCGTGTTCGAAGGGCTGGCCTCCTTGGTTGCCGCGCACGCGGGGGACCTGGCCGACATCCTGCACTTCTCCGGCCGGCCGGGGACGTTCTTCGATCCGGCCCGGGTGGAAGTCGCCCACCAGGGGCTGCGAGAGGCGGTCGCCGACCTGCTGGAGCACGCCGACCAGCAGGTGGCGGCAGTGTGCAACGAAACCCCGGGCAGGCCCTTCGGCAGGCTGCCTGACGCCGCCGAATCGGACCCGGCCCCCGCCGACTCGGACGGCGCGCATATCCGTGGCGGCAACGAAACCCAGGCCGGGTCAGCCCCTTCCGCACCCGCTCCCGAGCCGCAGGCGTTCCGTGGCGGCAACGAAACCCCCGCCCCAGTCGCCCCGGCCGCCACCGTGCTGGATCGCGCTGCCGTACCGAAGCCGGCTTCGCGGACCGACACCGAGGCCGCGCTGCTGCGCGCGGCGGCCGCCGACCCGCGCCTGCGCCACGGCGATCCGGACCGCGTCGACGACCTGGCGCTGACCCTCGCAGAGAACTGGTCGCTGGGCACCTGGAGCAAGACGGCAGCCGCAGGCTTGCAACTGCTGCTGCACCAAGACGAGGTGGCCGGCTGGACGGTGCTGCTCCCCCCGGGGCCGTGGGGGCGTGAGGGCGGGGGCGGGCACGCCGCCGTCCTGCACCGCCACGACCGGCCCAAGGAGGGCGAGTTCGTCATGGGCGACTTCGGCCGGCCCCGGGTGAGCGAGCACGCCCACGAGGCGCTGGAACACATCCGGTGGGGCCTGGCCCCCCGCCGCCGGGACGCCCACACCGCGCGCACCGCCGCCCCCGTCCCGGCGGATACCGGCCGGGCCGCGACGCGTTCGGGCGGGCGGCTGCGCGACCTGGTCGACCAGCGCCTCGCCCAGCAGGGCCTGTCGCACGCCGACCCGCAGCCGGTGGACGGCGACAAGGAGGAGATGCTTCCGGCGCCGAAGCACCCGCACTTCCGTGGTGTCCCCTCCATCACCGTGACGGTGCGGCAGCTGGGCCCGCACGCGAAGTGGGGCCACTGGTGGCGGCTGGAGGGCTGGCCCGAGCACCCCGACATCTGGCTGGTGACGGGTGAGGGCCACGAAGTCGGCTGGGTGGAGCGCAACGTCCCCGGCCTGCCGAAGGACAAGTGGGCGGCGGTCTACGAGTGGTGCTTCGTCGTCGACGCCGCTACCGGCCGCGTCCTGCTCTACGACACCCCCGAGGACGCCGCCTACACGGTCAACCAGGCGTACCTGCGGGGCCTCTGACCGGGGATCCGGCCGCACCGTACTGCCTGTGGGACTTGCAGGACCTAGGCCGGCTGTACGCCGTGCTGCGCCGCGCAGGCATCGACGCGCCCGCGTTCCTGCCCCGCCCCCGACGCCGTTCCGGCTGCCGCCGCCGCGCTGGACGAGCTGTCCGGCGCCCTCGCCGGCCGAACCGTCGCCCTCCCGGCCGCCCGGCCCGCCCCGGTTCGGCCTACAGCTGGTGGGGCGAGGCGCCCGAGCACCTGTCCACCCGCACCCAGCCCGCCGCCTTCAACCTCTCCCGCTGCCGCGGCGGGCCGGTGTGCGCCACCGTGGTGGGCAGCACCCCGGCCGGGCGGGACTACTTGCCGGTCAAGCCCCACCGCTACCGCCCCACGATCAAGGCGGACAAGCCGGAGGAGGGGAGCCCGGCAACACGACGTGAACCAAGTGGGCAACACCCACTTGCCTACTTTGGTATCCTGGGGTCATGCCTATTCCCCCTATGCGTCGCTTATTGGGGATGGGAGCACCCGGGAGAGGAACGTTGATATGACCACGATGTACCAGGAAGAGGAGTTCGAGACGGTCGCCGAGACCGAAGTCGACAGCCGTGGACGCGTGTCCCTCGGCCGGGCAGGCGCCAAGCCAGGTCGCCGCTACCGGGTCGAGAGCAACCCTGACGGAGTGCTCCTGCTGACCCCCGTCGTCTCCATCCCGGAGCGCGAGATGCAGGTGTGGACCGACCCGCTGCTCGCCGCGCGCATCCGCGCCGGCATCGAGCAGGCCGAAAACGGCAAGACCATCGACCTCGGCGACTTCTCGCAGTACCTCGAAGACGAGGAAACCGAGGACTAGCCCCACATGTACGACCTGCGCTTCGCCGACCAGGCGGCGAACACCCTCAGCCAGCTCCAGACCGGCCCCAGGGCCGACCCGGTGAAGCTGGGCAAGGTTCGCCGGGCGCTCGCCCGGCTCCAGACCAACCCCCGCCACCCCGGCCTGCGATCCCACCAGTACCAGGCATTTCCCGGCTACACCGACGACAAGGTCTGGGACTCCTACGTGGAGAACAACAACCCGTCCGCCTGGCGGATCTACTGGAAGTACGGACCCGACGAGCAGAACGACCAGGGACAGAACGTCCCGGTCATCACCGTGCTGGTGATCGGCCCCCACCCGTAGCCGACCTGTTCAGGCCCGAACACGTCGGCCCGAACTCCCAGAAGGCGCCCAGTGCCCATCCGGCCAGCCACCGTGCCGGATGGGCACCGGGCTCGTTGGGCCGTCCGTGACAACAACGCAGAACGACACTGCTGCGGGCATCGACCCGCGCACCCTGGCCCCCGGGGACTTCACCGCCTCCGACCGTGCCCGCCTCGAGCTGGCGGTCGCGGTGAAGGGCCTCGCCCACGACCTGGGGACACGGCGGCGATGCTGGCCGAGGACCTGGCGGTGGCCGGCGACTATGCCCGCCGCGCGAGGACCCTGGAGAACACCCTCTCCACCCTCATCGACGCTGCCATCGTGGCCGAGCGGGCCCGTGGCACCAGCTGGGAGCAGATCGGCAAGCCGTTCTTCCTCGACGCCGCGGGGGCGGAGAAGCGGTGGAGCGATGCGGTCGAGCGCTGGAACTCCGAGACCAGGGCCACCAACATCTACATCCGCGAACCCCAGCAGCACGTGCCCGGGTCGACCGGTTCCTGATGGAAGGCCCCCGGAACTTCACCGGGGACCGGCGCCGCCCGCTGACCCCCGTGCTGGACGCCGCGGCGGCGCTCACCGGACGCGACGTGGCGGCGGCGGACCGGGCCTTCGCCGGCACCGACGCCTGCGAGCACTGCCACCGCTGACCGCCACCGCCCGCACGGCCAGGGCCAGGTTCCGTGCGGCGCGGCGGCGGTCCCCTTGCGCCTCGGGGCGCAATCCGGCCGCCGATGCGCCGCCCGAACAGCCGGGCATTGCGCCCCGGGGCGGAACCCTGCCTGGCCGGGGCTACGATCCAGGCGTGATTAACGCCTCGGGACGCAATGGCGCGGCTGCTTCGGCCGGGACGCTGTTCGACATCGGCCAGGTGTCGGCCGCTGCGGCGGTGTGCGTGCGGGAGGGCTGCGACAAGCCGGTGCCCGTCGCCGAGTCGGGCCGCGGCCGACCCGGAAAGTACTGCTCCAAGGCGTGCAAGTCGAAGGCGGAACGCGCTCGCGCCAAGAGCCCGGGCTCGGCCGGTCCGGCCCGGGCTGCCGACGGGGTACGGCCGACTACGGCGTCGGGCGGGCCGCAGGCGGCGCTCGCGGACTGCGCCGCCCTGGCGCCCGGGTGGTGGAGGAGTTCCTGGCCGCCGTCGACGCCGACCCGGTCGCCGCCCACGCCCGTTTCCTCGAACAGCAGGCGCTGCTGCGGCGCCCGGGCGGAGGCGGCCGCCACGGCGGTGCGTGACGCGGCCCGCCGACCTGGCCCGGACAGGGCCGAGCGGGAACCGCACCGTGGGGAGGCGGAGTTGGAGACGGAAGCTGGGGCGGCCGCGCCCCGGGAGCCGGCCGGGGCACGGTCCGGCCGGGCGGGTGATCCGCCTCG